>NZ_KI912149.1:777307-1008985 GCF_000517105.1 Fischerella sp. PCC 9605
ACTCTCCGTTTTGATTTCCTGGTGTAGAGACGTGCCATGGCGCGTCTCTACATTGTTCATCCGGCTGTTTATTTTTTGACCTCAGCCTCGGTCTTTATTCTTTACTCCCGCAGGCAAGGTGCTTTATAATGGCTTTCAAAACTATATTGTTTTCATGGTTCGGTTGCCGCCCGAGCGGTTTTCTTTCGTGCCCGCTCCGAAGGCACTTTCTTATAGTAGCTACTCCACACCCCTTTGTCAACTATTTGAGAAAAAATTTTTGAACTACTTTTTTTGATATTCCAAAACTGCTCACAGTGCTGACTTTAGGCAACAATGGGTTAGGCAATGTTGAATTTACGGAAGGGTTGTTGTGAATTTTCAGTCGGTAATAGAGGTTTTGCACAAATTTTGGAGCGAGTCTCTTTCAGAGAGACCTGGCGGTCAACGCGGTTGTCTTATCGCTCAGCCTTACGATATTGAGAAGGGAGCGGGAACTAAGAACCCCCACACATTTTTAAGAGCCTTGGGGCCAGAACCTTGGGCAGTTGCTTACGTTGAACCTTGTCGTCGCCCTACTGACGGTCGCTATGGCGAAAATCCCAATCGCTTTCAGCATTATTATCAGTACCAGGTGCTGATTAAGCCTTCGCCAGATAATATCCAAGAGATTTATCTAGACTCCTTACGGGCTTTAGGCATCCGTCCGGAAGACCACGATATCCGATTTGTGGAGGATAACTGGGAAGATGCAACGGTAGGCGCTTGGGGTACTGGTTGGGAAGTGTGGTTAGATGGGATGGAAATTACCCAATTTACCTACTTTCAGCAGTGTGGAGGAATTGATTGTCGTCCTGTATCGATTGAAATGACATACGGTCTGGAAAGACTGACTATGTACCTCCAGGGAGTGGAGGCGATGACTAAGATCCAGTGGACGGACAATATTAAATATGGAGATGTTCACCTCCAAGGCGAAATTGAACAGTGTATTTACAACTTTGAAGCCTCAAATCCAGAGATGCTGCTGACTTTATTTAATATGTACGAGCAAGAGGCGCAGCAATTGACAGAGCGAGGATTAGTTTTACCCAGTTTGGATTATGTATTGAAGTGTTCGCACACATTCAATTTGCTGGATGCAAGAGGCGTAATTTCAGTTACCGAACGGACTCGCTACATTGCCAGAATTCGGCATTTAGCACGCAAGGTAGCGCAACTGTATGTGGAACAACGAGAAAAGTTGGGTTTTCCACTGTTGAATCAGGTAGCTGGCTCAATCAGCAACTGATGGGCATTACATTATTATTTGGAGATGCGTTAGTGTAGCTCTAATCCAAGCAGCTTGCTGGCATCCCTTGCCAAGTTATGACTTACGCATATATCCTCAACCCTTTTCAAAAATGGGGAAATAGATTCTGTGTTATTGAAGGGAATGTGAAAACCAAGTGATGGTGTGAATAAGATGGTTAATTTAACTGAGGTTCTAGAACTGATAGCTGCTTGGTTTCGTAGTTTAGGCATCCCCGAACCGATAATGCATTGGGGACACCCAGCAATGATGGGAATTGTAATCTTTGCGATGGGAAGCTTTGTAGGGTTCACTGGTTGGCGAGGGCGACTAGCTGAAGATAAGGAAGTAGCGATGAAAAGTCGCACCGACCATCGCAAACTTGCACCGTGGATGTTTTTATTTATGGCGCTAGGTTACACAGGTGGTGTGCTGTCTCTAGTAATGCAGCGTCAGCCAATTTTTGAAAGTTCTCATTTTTGGACTGGTTCAATTTTGCTGTTATTGCTGGGGATTAATGGTGCAATTTCTTTGAGTAAATTTGGTGGCAATAAACCTGGATTACGTGCACTTCATGCATATTTGGGTAGTACAGCACTTTGTTTGATGCTTGTTCATGTTGTATTGGGATTGAAATTAGGCATGTCTTTGTGATCTGGGTATTGCCAAAGATAAAAAACGCCCTCAGACTATAAATCTGAGGCTATACAAACAAAGCCTGCATAGGCAGGCTTGATCGAGTCCGCGCAGGCGGACTTTGTTTTTGTAGCTGCGACTTTAGTCGCTAGGTATTTTCATAAGAATTGTGATGATTCAAGCAAGTGGTGTGATTATCTGTCTTGGTTACATTATTGGGTTGCTGTTTACAGCAATTCCTTGGGGTGGCGTTTGGATGATGCTTTTAGGTGTAGTGGGAGCAGTTATTTTTCAAAGACGACGCTTGATCCTACAGAAAATATCGCAAAAAACCAAGACAGCACCGCAGCTGTTGTCAACTATTCCTCATCCAAGGATATGGCTAATTGCTGGGGTGGTGGGATTGTTGGCAACTTTGTATTTTCCACTACGAGTTCCCCAACCGGGAGCAAACGATATCAGTAAGTTTGTTCCATCAGAGAATAGTAACCAAGAACAAATTTTTATTGTGCGTGGTGAGGTGGTGAGTACACCGCGCTTAACTCGCAGTCAGCGAGGACAGTTTTGGCTAAAAGCAACTAAGCTTGATGAAGTTAAAAATGACAAGGGATCGGCAGGTGCAAGTAAAGGTGTAACAGGTAAGTTATATGTAACAGTGCCTATACTTCAGGCTACTGGATTGCACTCTGGGCAAGAAATTGCTGTGACTGGGGTTTTGTACAAACCGAAACCACCATCAAATCCCGGTGCATTTGACTTTCAAAAATTTCTTCAGCAAGAAGGAACATTTGCTGGTTTGGTCGGAAGACTGGTAGATGTGTTGGATGAAGAACAACATCAATGGGGATGGTGGCAAGTTCGAGAAAGAATTGTGCGATCGCAAGTTCAGTCTTTGGGTGTTCCAGCAGGGCCGCTTGTGAGTGCGATGGTGTTGGGTAGCAAAGCTGTTGATTTACCTTATGATACCCGTGATGTGTTTGTCAAAGCTGGTTTAGCTCATGCTTTGGCTGCTTCTGGGTTTCAAACTTCGTTGATTTTGGGTGTAGTGTTGGGATTGACAAAAGGTTTCAAAGAATCAACCCAAATTGCCCTTGGTAGTTTAGCTTTAATTATTTTTCTATGCTTGACAGGTTTCCAACCTGCGGTGCTAAGAGCTGTAATTATGGGATTTGCAGCTTTAATTGCTCTAGGATTAAAACGCAAAGTCAAACAACTAGGATCGCTGCTGGTTACTGCAACTCTGTTATTGTTGTTTAATCCTCTGTGGATTTGGGATTTAGGATTTCAGTTAAGTTTTTTAGCAACTTTGGGGTTGATAATTACAGTACCACCCTTGACTCAACGTTTGGAATGGTTGCCACCTGCGATCGCTTCTTTAATTGCTGTTCCTCTCGCAGCTACGATCTGGACTTTACCAGTTCAACTTTTTGTATTTGGAGTTGTGCCAACTTATAGTCTATTGCTGAATATTGTTAGCACACCATTGATTTCAGTTATTAGTATAGGTGGGATTGTTAGCGCTGTAGTTGCGTTAATTGTACCGGAAACTGGCAGTGTGCTAGCTGGAGTATTGCATTACCCTACTGATTGGTTAATCAAGCTAGTAGAATTTTTTTGCAATCTACCAGGAAATTCTTATGCTGTCGGCAAAATTGGTACTTGGCAGCTGCTAGCTATTTATATGCTGATTATATTAGTTTGCTTGATACCTTGGTGGCAAAAACGATGGTGGCTTGCTGGTTTCATTACCCTTGGGTTGGTGCTAATTCCGATGTGGCACTCTGTAAATACGCTATTTCGGATCACGGTATTGGCAGCTGGTGAACAGCCTGTTGTGGTGGTTCAAAATAGAGGTAAGGTAACGCTAATTAATAGTGGTAATGAGGAAACAGGACGCTTCACAATCTTACCGTTCTTACAACAACAAGGTGTGAATCAAATCGATTGGGCGATCGCTTCTGATTTTGAACACAACGGTAGCAACAGTTGGCTAGAAGTGTTGCAAAGTTTGCCAATTAAAGTCTTCTATGATTATGCTCCTACTCAGGAAAATGCCCTTAATAGTCAAGTAATTCAACAAGTAGTGCAAAAGCAAAAGGGCTTTTACCAAGCTTTGCCAGTAGGTCAAACTATCAGTGCTGATGCAATCGTTGCTCAATTACTTAACAATGAATTGCCTATTTTACAAATGCAGATTCAGGGTCAATATTGGCTATTAGTAGGCAATCTCAAACCCACGGAAATACGTCAGCTAGTCCAAACAGGAGGATTACCTCGTCCGCAAGTGTTGTGGTGTCCTGGTGAGACCTTAAAAGAATTGGTTACTACCTTGCAACCACAAGTGGCGATCGCACCTAGCGCCAACATTGACCAAAAAGCTTTACCAGAAGAAAACCAAAGTCAGACAAAACTATACTTTACAGGCAGAGATGGAGCAATTCAATGGACTGCCAATGGTGAGTTTGAAACATTTATCCAAGCAACAGAAAATAATACTTCAGTGTTGTAAATGTCATCGGCTTTAGTATCTTCAGTTGCGTTTATGCTGTTTTAAAGAATCTGATAATTTCACGAACATGATCGAGAAATTGTCCATCAGTGGAAAGTTGTGCGATCGCAGCTCGTGCATCTCTTGCTAAACGTTCGTGTTCTGTCTGATTTGTAGCACGTAATTCTTCTAAATTAGCAGAAATCCGAGCTAATTCTTTACGTGTTTCTTCTGCATAACGCTGTTGATTTGCTACGACTGAGTAAGAATTTTCTGGATTAAGTTGTTCTTCTAAACGCTTGATACTTTCTTCTAGGGTGTAAAAGCGGTTGCGGAGTTCAAATATATCTTCTCGGGGATACTTCCATTCATCACGAATTAAATTCAGGCGTGCATATAAATATTCATAAGCACTGATAGCTGGACGTAAACCTGTTAACAGTAAAGCCGCACCAGAACCAATATATCCTACAGCACTAATACCTGTGGCGGACAGGATATAAAGACCCGCGGCTGAGAATAGGTGTAAGGCAATAGCAATAATGAGCGATCGCTTTGCTAAAACTTTAACGTAATCAACTTGTTTCTCATCTACGGGAATTTCTTTTTCAGTTGATTGTTCTCCTTCTGCTAATACTTCTTTTGCTTTAAAATATACGTTCCACGGCACAGTTACAATCACTAACAGCCACCAAAAACTTGCACCACCAATTACCCAGTCAAGGAAACTACCAGAAGGTACATGAAACCATTGCAATACACTGAAAATTAGCAGCACTAAAGCTACAACTCCGATACTAGAGCTGATAAAAAAGTTAAAATACACAATCTTCTCTCCTGTAGAGGTATCGCTTCCATCTTGACTGTGGATGAGGAGAGAAGCTGAAATGCTTGTGATGGTTTTTAGAGTTACACACAATAATTTGGATTTTGTTGTTTGTTGGTAGTTGGTAGTTGGTTGGAGTAACCAATAATCAACAAACAACAACCAACCAATAACCATTAACTACTGAATCAGATAGCTGTGCCAAACAGGTTCAGTGTCCTTGCGGACTTTTTCGGGAAGCAACAACCGCCAAGTTTTACCTTCTTGTTGAAGTTGCAGATAAACTTCAAACGGTTTTTGTGGTTGTGTTAACTGACGTTTTGGCAGTTTAAAGGTGAGGTTATACGTTCCACGAACGCGGTAAGTTAGCAGATTTTGAATAGTCAGAGGTTTTTCTTGATTAATTGATAGGTGATTTATTTTAAATCCTTGGAAATCTAGATCCAATTGTTGGTTGAGTTGTTGTTGGGTTTTCTCTAACTGAAGTGCGATCGCTTTTTCCACTAATTGACTTGTTGGTGCAAGTACGGTGGTAGTACACGCAGTCAATAGTCCCAGCAAAATTAAAATCACAATTAATCGCATGATTCCTGCTACTCCTTTATAGTCTTGTCTGCGTTCAAGGCTTGTCTAATTTTCATAACTTTTTTAAAAATAAAAATGCTGCGCCGAGTCACCAGAAATTCTCGAAATACTTTCACGTCATGAATTTTACAGTAAGTAGATAGTTAAATACAGCCATAAAGCCAGATTATACAAATAGATTTGATAGTAGAACTTTGTATAATTTTCTCCGGAACCTTACGTCATGAAGTACTCTTTTGTTTAAGAACATTCATATTTTTTAGAATTTGGCGATCGCGTAGCTAGTTTTGTTAAGCAAAAATAAATTTTTTGTAAAAATCAAGACGATTAATTAGACAAACACACGTAACACTACTTAAAATACATCAGAACAATTTCATACAAAAAAAATAGGCAAAAATATGAGTGTTCTTGTTAAAAAGCTACGTAATCGAATCTTAAGAAATGTTTATAAAGTTTCGTTCTTGCTAAATCAAGCAGAACGAGATTATCAAGCAGCGCTAGAACAACACTTTGCTCGTCTACCTGTTATTTCAACTGCAGATTGGAACTTGGTTGAGGCTATTAAACGTGAAGGAGTAGTAGTTACTTCACTAGAAGCTTTATGTATCCCTTCTACAGAGCAAATGTTTGCAGCAGCAAAAAATTTAATGCCAAAACTGCCAAAAGGTAGTTCTGGTGATAACAATGAGTATGTTGTTCATGCTAGTTCTGAACAAATGATGGAGTACCCAGAAATTTTTCTGTGGGGACTCGAACAGCGTTTACTCAATATTGCTGAGAATTATATTGGTTTGCCCGTAGCTTATCATGGTGCATATTTTCGCAGAGATATTGCCAATCAAGTCGAACGTAAATCTAGGCTCTGGCATATAGATGTAGAAGACAGAAAAATTCTGAAAGCGATCGTGTATTTAAATGATATAAATGAAGATTATGGACCATTTCAGTATATTTCAAAGTCCCTAACATCAAAAATAGCTAATTCTTTAGGATATAAACAGGGATATATTCAAGAAAAAAGAATGCAAAATGTTTTATCGCCATCGCATTGGAAATCATGCACAGGTTCTGCTGGCACAGTAGTTTTTGCAGATACTGGCAACGTTTTTCATAGAGGTAAAATACCTATAGATGGCGATAGAATAGCAATATTTTATGATTACACTAGCAGACAGCCAAGATATCCATTTTATTGCAAATCTTCCCTACCTGGGGAGGATTTGCTGTTAATGGCTGACAAGTTATCTGAACAGCAAAAACCGTATGTTTTATGGCGATAAAATCTTTCAATTTACTTGGAAAACGCCAGATAAAAGTTTCTCAAACTTCCTGAAAGTATTCAGGATAACGCACCATACCACTAATATTTGTCAAAGCATTAGGTTTTAGCTCTAATGCCATAAATACTGGATCGGGAATAGATAATGATGATTGCAAGCCGAATTCGCTTGCTGTTTGGAAACCAAAGCGTTGATAATAATTCGGCTCTCCAACAACTATGACAATGGCATGATCCAATTCACAGCATTTTGATAAACCTGCTTGTATTAACTTACTACCAATACCTTGGTGCTGGCGTGATGATATAACTGCTAGTGGTGCCAGTACTAGTGCTGGAATAGTTTGCTGAGGCGCTTCAATAACTATACGACTAAAAATAATGTGCCCTAGCACCTGTTGATTTTCTACTGCTATGAGCGACAATTCGGGTATAAAATTCGGAGAGTGACGGATTTTGTCTACAAGGTCAGCTTCTTCTGTTCGACCAAAAGCATCTATTATTACTTGGCGAATCTTTGCTATTTCTTCGTTTGTTTCTGGGATAATATTTAGCATTATTAACTTTCTGCTATGCTAGCAACACCTGATTAGCTGTCAGGGTGAGTTCAGGAAAGATTTGAGAGATAATCCGGTCATTGCCCCGGAAAACCGCTTGTTCATAAAATCTGTCTACTAAGGTGAAAACTGTTACCCCAAGCGGATACTTTGGATCATTCTCAATAAAGTCCACCACCCAGTATTCAGGAATCTCTACGACGTTGTATTCAGCCCGTTTCCGCCTGTGGTCAATAATTTTGGTTCCCTCACTCACTACCTCAACTACCAATAGGGGCGGCGAGTCAACCAAAACAGCAAACTGATTTTGCAGTTCCTGCCACTGTGACGCTGTAACCACACAAATATCTGGAATCTTAGAGGTTGCCCGTCTACCAACACCAGGAACCATCACTCCTATAGAACTGTGCCGAGAAATCCAATCCTTTCCCAGACGTTTAATTTCCACTTTGAAGATGTCATTTAAAGCATCAGTAATGTCTGCATGTTTACCTCGTGCTGGGGGCATTTCTACCAACTCCCCATCAACAAGTTCATAGCGCTTATCAGTCCCATCACAGAATTTTAAATACTCCTCAAAGCTAACATTGGCTATTGTAGCCCTCATGATTTTGCCTCACCTATTGCCCTTAACTTATAAATTTTATTTTGCCCCTACAATATCATTGCTTCTTTTTTACGTCCTCTGCGATTCTATAATTCTTTATCCACTAAACTTGTTAACAACTTTCACTAGTACACTTGAACTTCGAGCTTCCCAGGTAATCAGTGCCTATGGTGCATATTAAACGGGTGGAACTTACCAATTTTAAATCCTTCGGTGGCACTACCTCTGTCCCTCTGCTGCCGGAGTTCACTGTCATCTCTGGACCAAATGGTTCCGGCAAATCAAATATCCTTGACTCACTACTATTTTGTTTGGGACTCGCTAGTTCTAAGGGAATGCGTGCCGATCGCCTACCCGATCTTGTCAACACCACACAAACAAGCAAATCTCGTTCTACTGTCGAAGCGATCGTGACAGTGACGTTTGATTTGTCAGATCATCAACCGGATGAACTCTTAGAAAGTGAGCCTATTGTTTCTACGGTGGAAGTGGATACCCTCCCCGCTAGCGAGGAGGATACAGGAAGGGTTCAGGAGGATGTAGGAGAAGCAGAAGAAAGCGAGGATGAAAGAAATCGTAAAGAAAAAATCCGCGCTAAACCTGGCGGAGACTGGAGTGTGACTAGAAGGTTGCGCGTTACCCCACAAGGAACTTACACTTCCACTTATTACATTAATGGTGTCTCTGCCACACTTACAGAGTTACACGAAGAATTAGAGCGGTTGCGTGTTTATCCAGAAGGTTACAACGTCGTTTTGCAAGGGGACGTAACCAGTATTATTTCTATGAACGCTCGCGAAAGGCGGGAAATTATTGATGAATTGGCAGGGGTGGCAGCATTTGACCGTAAAATTAACCAAGCCAAAGAAACTTTAGAACAAGTTAAGGAAAAGGAAGATAGCTGTCGCATTATCGAAACAGAATTAACCGCACAGTGCGATCGCCTTTCCCAAGACAAAGCCAAAGCCGAAAAATACCAAAAACTTCGCACTGAATATTTGGAAAAACAAAAGTGGGAAGCGGTGTTGTCTTGGCGTACGCTGCAAAATCAACAAGAAAAATTAGCTAACCAAATTCAAGCAGGCGATCGCAATAAGAGTGAACTCACAGAACAACTTACTAACCTCAATACAGTCATCACTCAAACAAACACCGAACTTGAGCAACTCAACGCCCGTGTGAAAGCATTGGGAGAAGAAGAACTTTTAGCAGTACAATCAACCCTTGCTAACCAAGAAGCAGAACGCAAACAATTCCAGCGCCAGCAAACGGAACTAACAACAGCATCCCAAGAAACAGCGAAGCGTCTTGCTCAAACTCAGCAAGAAATTCAACAGCACCAGCAAACCATAGAACAACTAGTGCAACAACAAAATGTAGAGACGCGAAATTTCGCGTCTCTACAAACTGAACGGGATGAAGCACAACAAGCATTAGAAAATTCGCGCCAAGCAGCGGCGGAAATTGCTTCTGCTTCCGAGGCGTGGGTACAGCAACAAACTGCACTCAACCGCCAAATCGAAACTTTATTGCAAACCGTCGAACCTCAACGTACTGAGCAAGCACAACTACGGGAACGCGATCGCCAACTACAGCAGCAAATTCAAGAGCAAACCCAACTAATTGAAAGCATAGAACCGCAATTAGCCGAAAAACAAGCAGAGTGTGCTAGTTTGGAAACAGAATTTAACGCTGGTAGCGAACCGATCCAAGAATTAGCGCAAAATCTTACCGCCACAGAACAAGAGCTGCAAATTCAACAGGAAACTCAAAAACGCCTGTTGCAAGAGCAGCGAGAGAAACAACGCCAGTTGGATAAATTAGAAGCACAGGCGCAAGCGCAACAAGAAGTGCAAGGAACCGGCGCAGGCAAAGTCATCCTGCAATCAGGAATGCGCGGTATTTGTGGGTTAGTTGTGCAGTTAGGACGGGTGGAACCACGCTTTCAACTCGCTTTGGAAATTGCTGCTGGTGCGCGTTTGGGACATATTGTTGTAGAAGATGACTCAATTGCAGCTGCGGGAATTGAACTGTTAAAGCAAAGACGCGCTGGTAGAGCCACTTTTTTACCACTAAACAAAATTCATGTCCCCAAATTTACCCCTGATGCAACACTGCGCTTGGCTCAAGGTTTTATTGGCTATGCTGTCAATTTAGTAGAGTGTGCGCCTCGTTATCGAGATGTGTTCGCTTACGTTTTTGGCAGTACGGTTGTATTTTCCACCTTGGAACACGCGCGTAAAAACCTGGGATTGTATCGGATAGTGACCTTGGAAGGGGAATTGCTAGAAACTAGTGGTGCGATGACTGGTGGTAGCATCGTCCAGCGTTCGGCGTTGCGGTTTGGCAGTGGGGAAGCGGCAGAATCTGAGGAAGTCGTGGCACTGAAAAAGCGCTTGGTGGATGTAGAGCGGATTTTAGAACGTTGTACAGAGGCGATCGCATCTCTTTCTACCCGCACCAAACAGCTTTCACAAGAACTAACGGAAGCACGACAGGTGCGGCGCGAACAGCAACTGCAATTGGAGCAGTTACAAAAAGAAATAAAAACTTTGACAGCACAGCTGGAAAGTACGCGATCGCAGCTTGCCCAAAACAGCGAAAGATTTGCTCACGCTCAATCCCGCTTGGAAATTTTAGACCGGGATTTACCAGAACAAGAGCAACAATTGCAACAATTACGTCAGGCATTGGCAGAGTTAGAAGCATCTCAAACTCCCCAAGAATGGCAACAAATCCAAGCAGTCATAAAAAATAAAGAGCAACAATTGCAACAACGAGATAAAGCATTAAGGGAAGCAGAACAACGCCTAAAAAGCTTGGAAAATCAACAACAGCGATTGCAAGAAAAAATTCAAGAAGCAGAACAGCGTATTACTGAATATCAAAATGAACAAGTAAATCAGCAAAACCAATTAGCTGCGCTGAGAGAACAAGAAGCAGCACTCAGCAGTGAAATTGCTGCAACTCGTCAACGTTTCAATGAAATGGAGGCGAGTTTGGGAGAAGAAAAACAAAAACGCGATCGCACTGAACAGGAATTGCGATCGCACCTGCTGCGTCAACAACAATTAGAGTGGGAAATCCAAAAACTCCAAGAAACTCAGCAGACACGGCGAGAGGAACTCGCCAACGTGCAAGCGCAACTGCAAACAGTGGCGGCGGAATTGCCATCTCCCTTGCCAGAAGTACCGGATAAAGTTGATTTAGAAGAATTGCAAAAAGAATTGCGATCGCTTTCTAAGCGCCTGCAAGCAATGGAACCAGTCAACATGCTGGCTTTGGAACAATACGAACGTACCCAAAAACGATTAGAGGAACTCAGTCAAAAGTTACAGACATTAGAAGCAGAACGCACTGAATTACTGCTGCGGATTGAAAACTTTACTACTTTGCGCCAACGCGCTTTTAAAGAAGCCTTCGACGCCGTTAATGAAAACTTTCAATCAATTTTTGCCACACTTTCTGAAGGTGACGGCTATTTGCAACTCGACAATCCCGAAGATCCATTTAGCAGCGGATTGAATTTGGTGGCACATCCAAAAGGCAAACCCGTACAGCGCCTAGCTTCCATGTCTGGGGGAGAAAAATCTCTCACCGCATTAAGTTTTATTTTTGCCTTGCAAAGGTATCGTCCATCGCCATTTTACGCATTTGATGAAGTAGATATGTTTCTCGATGGGGCAAACGTAGAACGATTAGCTAAAATGATTAAACAACAGGCGAAACAAGCACAATTTATTGTTGTGAGTTTGCGTCGCCCGATGATAGAATCAGCCGAACGCACGATTGGCGTTACTCAAGCAAGAGGAGCCTTTACTCAAGTTTTGGGTATTAAGTTACAATCGTCTAATAATTCGGCTTGAGAATTTGTTAATAATAGTGTATAGATAAACCGGATTCGAGATCAGGACTCGGTATAGAATGACCTCTGAACAAGTAATTAGGCGTTCCGATATTTTAAATACTCAGGTAATCACCCGCGACAATGGCAAGCGGCTAGGAATAGTAAGTCAAGTCTGGGTTGATGTAGATCAGCGAGAGGTTGTGGCTCTTAGCTTGCGAGACAGCCTGATCTCTGTGTCTGGGATACCGCGCTACATGTACCTCAACAACATCAGCCAAATCGGGGATGTGATTCTGGTTGATAACGAGGATGTGATCGAAGATATTGAGGTTGATGTATACAGCAACCTCATTAATTGGGAAGTGATTACAGAAACTGGTGAAGTCTTAGGCAAGGTGCGGGGCTTCAAGTTCAATGGAGAAACAGGTAAAATCTACTCTATTGTCGTTGCTTCTTTAGGACTGCCACAAATTCCAGATTCATTCCTGAGTACCTACGAACTGTCGGTGGAAGAAATTGTCAGCACAGGCCCGAACAGACTGATTGTCTTTGAGGGAGCTGAAGAACGGGTAACTCAGTTGACAGTTGGTATCTTAGAGCGCTTAGGTATCGGTAGAGCGCCGTGGGAGCGGGAAGCAGTCGAAGACTACAACTATGCTCCGCGGACAGTAGCACCATCAAATCAGCTGCCAAGTGGTGTACCAATCGAGCCAATTAAGCCGAAGGTTCGCGCTCCCGAACCTGTAGCGCAAGAATGGGACGAAGATTATTACGAAGAAGAACGGCCTCCCCAACGTCGGGTAATGGAAGCGCGATCGTACGAATCGATTCGCTACGAAGAAGAGGAAGAAGATAACTGGAGTGAGGCAACGGGTAAAGATAGGTATGAAGCCCAACCCTACGAACCCCCACAGCCTTATACCAGCAAGGCTTACGACGAAGATTACGAAGATTACGACGACGATCTCAATCGCGATGCTTGGGATGACGAGCCACCAAAGCCAATAAACATTCCTAAGAAGGTGAAAGAGAGACAGCCAGAGTACGAAGAAGAAGGCGGATATTAAGTTTACCCCTCTCCCCAGCCCTCTCCCCGCTTGCGGGGAGGGGGTTATTTTATGTAAAAGTATTTTTCCTCAAACTTTCAAGACAAATTGGAGATTAACTAAGATAGCTTTGCCTAAAAAAGTAGCGATTTTAAACGCAGAGGGGCACAGAGGTAAGCGCAGAGGGACGCAGAGTCTTGGTACAAAATTTTCGCTATGAATTTATGAAATGTGTACTAAGTTCTGATACCTGAAAATTGGGGTTATGGTTTTCAACCATGCCAGTGAATCCACCGATGGAAAGCTGAGCGCTGTCTTCTATACTATCCAATCGGACATATATGAAGTGTTATAGAGTGCGATCGCCCTTACCAATCTTAGGAAACACCAAGGGAGTAGCTTTTGTGTGCCACCTGCCCCAGTGTCCAGTCCAGTGCCAGGTTATATAGGGCACTGAATGTCTCTGTCCTCGCTGCATTCAGTTCTTGGGCGAGGTGGGGGTATAGCCGTCCCTTCGCTTGCGTTAACTCTAGAGCCTCTGCTTCAAAGATAGGTAGGTATCAAATAAAAATCAGCAACGCCCACATCTTTTAGTCTTTTACCATAAGGTTGCAATGCAAACATTAGCTGCACCCGCGCTTAGATTAAAATTATTAGTAAGGCTCATGTAATCAAGGAGCACCTATGGCTACTGAGATTAATCTGCAAGGAAATATACGTAAAAGTAACAGTAATTTTCCAGAGGAAGAAGAAAAGATATTCCAATGGACAAAGCAGTGGTACCCAGTAGCCGTTGTAGGCTTCCTAGACTCGTCTCGTCCCCATGCTATGCAATTACTGGGAAAGAATCTTGTCTTATGGCGGGATGGCTCCGGTAAATGGCGTTGCTTTGAAGATTTTTGTCCCCATCGACTTGCTCCTCTTTCTGAAGGTCGCGTGGAGTCGGATGGCACGCTAATGTGTGCCTACCACGCTTGGCGATTCGATTCTGAGGGGAAATGCGTCAGTATTCCCCAATCTAAAGATCAGCAGACTGAGGCGAAAAACTGCTCAAATCCCAAATCCTGTGCTGTCGCCTATCCAACGCAAGAACGCCAAGGGCTATTGTGGGTATGGGCAGAAGCTGGCCCCCAAGCTCAAGTAGAAAGTCAATTGCGGACGCCGCGAATTGTTCCAGAACTGGAGGATGATTCTGGCAAAGCGGTACAGCTATCTTGGAATGTGCGCGATCTCCCCTATGGTTGGGACTTTTTTATGGAGAATGTGTCAGATCCAGCCCATGTACCCGTCTCCCACCACGGAATTATCGGCAATAGATACAAAGATGCTAAGTACTACGACATGATTCGAGTCCGGGAAATGTCTACTCAGGAAGGGTTCTCCTTTGAAATCACACCAGTAGACCCAAGCATAGAGCAAGCGGTGCATGACTTCCAACCACCCTGTCACATGAGAATTGTCTCAACCTCGAAAGATGGCGGGAAGCTGATCCTAGTTTTATATGCTACTCCGACCCGTCCCGGATGGTGTCGTCATATCGGATGCCAGGTGTTGGTAAAAAATGAGGCAGGGAAAAAGCCGAAAGGTTTGGGATTTTTTGGGCTACCGATGCCAACATGGTTAGGACATATACTCGGCTCCCTGTTTCTACACCAAGATTTGGTTTTCCTCCATTACCAAGAGAAGATTATCGCCCAACGCAGCAAGGGCAAATGGTTGGATGCAGTTTATACACCCAATCCCCAAGATAAGATGGTAATCACGTTTCGCCAATGGCTGGAGAAGCGAGCTGGGGGTAGTATCCCTTGGGCTTCAGGATGTAACTCTGAACTTCCCCATGTAGAACGAGACAAACAAAAACTCTTTGATGTATGGACAACTCATACTCAAAATTGCAAAGTTTGCCAAGATGCTCTGAAAAACATTAATCGCCTCACTGTACTGACGTATGTGACTGCTGCTTTGTGTTTGTGCCTAGGTGTGATTGTGGATGCACGAACTGTAGCGATGAGAAGTGCGATCGCAGTTATGGAACAAACTCGCACATCCGTTTTCACTTTTGTCCCCCCAGCAGAATTCTGGTGGGCACTTGGAGGCGCAATTTTATTTGCAGTTGTGGGATATCTGCTGAAGAAATTTAGTCGCCTGTTCTATGTTTATGAGTTTGAACACGCCCACAATGATTGATTAAGAGCGATCGCTCTTAAACTCTAAAAAATAAACTAGGTTGCTAGACTCTAAAACTGTATCAATCGCAACCAACCTTTTGGGCTGTCAGGTGGCTCAATAGTTTCAATTTACTCTGTTGTAATTTCTTGAAGTTGGCGATCGGGTTAGGCTCAAAAATGACAAATTATGAAAAGTCTCAAAACCGTGGGACTATCTTAATCGAGCATTAAAAATATCGATAAATTTATCTATGAACCATTCCTCGATTCCAGCACAAGAATCCTCTGTCATCTGGTCTAACCTGCTGCAACAATTATTAGACTGCCAATCTTTATCACGCACTCAAGCCGCAGAATTGATGCAAGGATGGCTCAATGAAGCTATCCCTCCAGAGTTGTCAGGGGCAATTTTAGCCGCATTCCACTGCAAAGGTGTGTCTGCTGAGGAGTTGGCAGGAATGGCTGAAGTATTGCAATTCCAGTCTCTAGGGGCATGGGGCAAGGGGCAAGGGGCATGGGGCATGGGGCATAGAAAAGATCCGATGCCCAATTCCCAATTCCCAATGCCCAATTCCCTAATCGATACCTGCGGCACTGGGGGGGATGGGGCATCAACATTTAACATTTCGACAGCTGTTGCTTTTGTTGCTGCTGCCTATGGCATACCCGTTGCCAAACATGGTAATCGTTCGGCATCAAGTCGTGTTGGCAGTGCTGACGTATTGGAAGCGTTGGGCATAAATCTGAGTTGTTCAAGTGAAAAGGTGACAGCAGCGTTAAAAGAAGTAGGGGTCGCTTTTTTGTTTGCTCCTGGTTGGCATCCTGCACTCAAGGCGGTTGCTTCGTTGCGGCGAACTCTTAAGGTGCGGACAGTGTTCAATTTACTCGGGCCGTTGGTAAATCCTTTACGTCCAACAGGGCAGGTAATTGGGGTGTTCGATCCTAAGTTGTTAGTAACAATTGCTCAAGCCTTACAGCAACTAGGTACGCAAAAGGCGATTGTGCTGCACGGGCGAGAAAAACTGGATGAAGCAGGCTTAGGTGATATAACTGACTTGGCTGTTTTATCTGGGGAGGAGGTACAGCTAACGACACTGAATCCTCAGGAATTGGGTTTAACCCCTGCTCCCCTATCAGCACTGAGAGGGGGTGATGTCCAGGAGAATGGAGAGATTCTGAAGGCTGTACTGCAAGGTAAGGGAACACAGCCACAACAGGATGTAGTGGCGTTAAATGCTGCATTGGCCTTGCAAGTGGGTGATGCTATACCACTGTTAGATCACGCTCAAGGCTTAAAAGTGGCTAAGGATATTCTCCAGAGTGGTGCGGCTTGGGCGAAGTTGGAGGAGTTAGTCCAGTTTCTGAAGAATTGAGCTGATGCGAGGAGGATGGAGGGCGAAATTCTACTACATCGCGCTTAATGGTAATCTCGTAGTCGCCAAAAAAGTCATGTCCCAAAAGTCCAGTTTCTAGTTCTGTTCCGGCGATCGCCACTGCGATTTTTTTCGCAGTCATCCCACCAACATCAATTGAATCTACGTAACCGATGGGAAATTCCACTGCTTTGGCACTGGCGGTATTTGCCTTAGCTTTGCCTACAGGCACTATTGCCAAAGCATTTGCCATATCTTGGGTGATTACGGTGCCACTAGCTCCCGTATCCAAAATCATCTCAAATTGCTGATTACCATTAAAGGTAACGTCAATGATTGGCGTACCCCCGACTCGCCGTTTAATTGGAGCAACAAATACCACTGGTTCACTTCGCCGCGTACTCGGTGCTGCAAATACCTGTTGCGGGTTAGGCGGCGGAGGTGAGAATACTGTTAAAGGTGGTAGTAATTGTTCTGGTGTTTCTGGAGGAGGTTCTTGTGCAATCTTTGGTGTAGGAGATGCTTGGGGAACAACAAGTACGATCCGCTTTGGTTTTGCTTGTGTTGTGACTGGTGGCGGAGACTCCCAGCGAGGAGAAGCTTGCTGTTGGGCGTATTTGATTTGGCGTTGATATTCTAGTATTTTGTTTTGAGCACTAGTGAAGTATGGGCTTTGTCGCTCTACTTGCTTCATCAGCGCGATCGCATCTTGATACTGGTTAGCCACCAAATTCCAATCTTCTGGCGATTGAGCAGATTGACTGATAGTATCAGCACTGGCTGCTTTGTCTAGTCCCAATTCAAAACTGTTGGGTTGCATCTGAGAAGTTTTGATTGGTTGTGGTTCTGGGCTTGCTGTTGGCAATGCAGTAGTCTGAGGAGATGCGATCGCACTGGACGCAGTTGATTGTGGCGTTGGTTGCGATCGTTGTTCATCAGTCATGACCATCTGTTTGTCTTCACGACAAGCAACAGCTAAAATCGCCAGTGTGAAGGAGAAAAATATTAGCCCAACTTGGGAGAAAAAAGACTGAAGCATAATTTTCTATAATGCCTACCTTCTCCATACACCCACGATACTTTGGAATAGGGTCTGTATCCACTTGACAAAATAAACGCCATTCTTTGCCTACTATCGTAGCCGATGCACAGTGTTCTAGGAACCTTTTGACATGTGGCTATTGTACCGTAATAAATTAAGGGGCTTGAATCCTCGATCTTTGGAGCGCTTATATTCCCCCTCCCCGACACCCTTACACCCGTCCCAAAGGAGCTTGGTCAAGAAAAAATTGAATAGGTTGAAATAAAAACGGCATAATTATACAGAATTCAAAAACAATGATGAATGCTAAAAATTTCATAATTCATAATTCATAATTCATATGCCTCTGTTTGACGCAATACCTGCTCTACTTGTTCTCGCTGACGGAACCACTTATCGCGGTTGGTCTTTTGGTGCCACAGGTACCGCGATTGGGGAAGTGGTGTTTAACACTGGTATGACCGGATATCAAGAAGTGTTGACCGACCCTAGTTACTGCGGTCAGATAGTAGTTTTTACTTATCCTGAATTAGGAAATACGGGTGTGAACTCAGAGGATGAGGAGTCAACTAGACCACAAGTGCGAGGAGCGATCGCACGGAATATTTGTAACCGACCGAGTAACTGGCGCTCCACGCAATCCTTGCCTGACTACCTCAAACAGCACCAAATACCAGGCATTTACGGCATCGATACCCGCGCTTTGACCCGGAAAATTCGCATCTATGGAGCCATGAACGGCGGTATTTCCACAGAAATTCTTGATGAAGCCGAACTACTAGAACGAGTACTAGCAGCTCCTTCCATGAGTGGATTAAATCTTGTTCGTGAAGTTACCACACAAACAGTTTATGAATGGTCAGATCCCACTCATCCAGTGTGGGAATTCAACCCAGATGCCACAGCCAATTCTGAACAAACCTTTACCGTTGTAGCCTTGGACTTTGGTATCAAGCGCAATATTTTGCGTCGTTTGGCGAGTTATGGATGCCGCGTAATTGTTGTTCCCGCCCATACCCCACCAGAGGAAATTCTCAAATACAATCCCGATGGAATTTTTCTGTCCAATGGCCCCGGCGATCCCGCAGCTGTCACTGAAGGAATTGAAACTACCAAGGCGTTGCTTTCGGCTCAAAAACCGATGTTTGGTATTTGTATGGGACATCAAATTTTGGGTCATGCGCTGGGAGCAGAAACTTTTAAACTAAAATTTGGGCATCGTGGTTTGAACCAGCCAGCAGGTCTACAACAGCAAGTAGAAATTACCAGCCAAAACCACAGTTTTGCGATCGATCCAGACACCTTACCCAATGCAGTTGTGGAAATCAGCCACTTGAATTTAAACGATCGCACCGTCGCTGGGGTACGTCACAAGAACCTGCCTGTATTCTCCGTCCAGTACCATCCAGAGGCTTCTCCTGGCCCTCACGACGCTGATTACCTGTTCGAGAATTTTGTCCAAGCAATGCGAGCAGTGCGTCAAGCAGAAACAACCGGAGTAAAGTAAAAGTAGTAAAAATGGAGAAAGTGTTGTTAAAGATTGGGAGATGGGGAGATTGGGAGATGGGAAGAGAATTTCACCCCACCTCCCCACCACCCCACCTCCCAATCTCGGTCGGTTGTAGACAACATCCACCAAAACCATCTATACTTGAGCGTTCACGATCAATATGAGGAGGGAATTATTGCTGAGCCACTTAATTTAACCGTTAGCCTGAGAGGTACTCGAGAAGTCCGGGATAACTGTCAGCTATTCCGCCTCACAGGTTTGTTAGACGCGTTTTCTGAGCCAACATTTCGTAAGGTACTTGGCAGCAAGATTGAAGAGGGACCCAAGCATATTATTCTGGATCTCTCACAAATCGATTTTGTTGACAGTTCCGGCTTGGGAGCTTTGGTACAGCTAGCCAAGCAGGCACAAAATGCTGAAGGTACTTTGCAAATTGTTACCAATGCTCGTGTCACTCAAACGGTCAAGCTTGTTCGCCTAGAGAAGTTTCTCATGCTGCAATCTTCAGTCGATGCTGCTCTAGAAAACATCAAATCATTTTGATTGCTTGACCGTCCAGACAAAATTAGCTATCCGATATTTCAATCTGGATAGCTTAATTTTTATTTAATTGCCTTGGGTAAAAGACCCTTATGCACAGGGACGCACAATAAAGGAATAAACTCTTCTTCTTCCTTTTGCCATGACAGGTGACGCCAGGTAGTTTATGCCTCTTAACTCTGTCGGCAGTCGCACCCTGCAACCTAGACGCCTTTTGGGCATCTACAACGGAGGGAACTTCCCAAGACGCGCACTGCCTCCCCAACCCCACGCTTCGTGGGAAACCGGAAGCAAAGCGTTATAGCACGTGCCGTCACCTAGCGTGTAAACCCCTGCAACGCGCTGCCTCCTCTGCCTTCTATCTTGAAGGCAGAAGAGGTAAATGCTTACACAATAAGTGTTTGGTTGACTTTTAGGGTAGTATTATTTCTGCCCAAATCAAAGATGAAGTGAAACAAAAATTGACAAAACAATCCCAAAAAAACTATGAAGAATGGGATTTTGATACTTCACAAGTTCACACTTCATTCTAATCTAAAAGAAAGTTGTCGTGCAGTTCTGTAGTTGGTTGTGCTTCGTGCCAAAGTCTATTCAGAGTCTCTACTTTCTGTAAACTGAGTTTCGGAGGGTTATCCCAACAACACTAAAGTCTCTGTTGAACTTAACAGTTGACAAAATGTTAATTTCCAATTAAAAAGCTAAAATTAGGAAGTGAATTTTGAGCCTGGATTATGCTAGGTAAACCTGCACAACATCCTGCGAGCGAAAAAAACAATGCCTAAACATGACCTCCCCTATATAGCCTAAGAGGAATAGCTCACTTGTGAAATCAAAGGAGGAAAAATTACTACATGAACAAGGTGAACATCTTCAGGTAGATTCATCTTGGTGCCAAGTAATGCAGGCAGCCACAGGGCATTTATCTCAACAAATTTCCCAGGCACAACTACAACAAATTTCTCCTACAGCTCTAGCATATTTGGGAGATGCTGTATATGAACTGTTTGTGAGGATGTTTTATCTCATGCCACCGCAGCGAAGCGAAACTTATCATCGTTTGGTAGTGGCACAGGTAAAAGCGGAAATGCAGGCGCTACACTTGCGATCGCTAATTCCTCATCTGCAACAAAACGAGTTAGAAATTGTCCGACGGGGTCGTAACGCCGCCACAGGACGCCCGAAACGGGTTGATCCCGAAACTTATCAACAAGCAACAAGTTTAGAAACCTTAATTGGCTACCTCTATCTCACTGATTGCCAACGCTTAACAGAACTGTTGCAAAAACTGCAATTAGAAAAATAGTGAGAAATCTACCTCACAATAGCAGAATTACCTTTTCTAAGTTAAGGTAGCTAGGCTATAGGGATGCTCACTCACACGCTTAACCCAAAACTCTTATGACAAACAAAACAAAAAAAATTATTACTTCCGGCGAAAAGAATCGTGGGCAACCCTTGAAATTTAAGAGCAAGCGAGTTGTTCCTAATATTGTTCGCACTTCTACAGATATTGATGAACAGAGGGTTAGAAAACAAACCCATGATAGCGATCTCATCTACGGTCGGTATCCGGTTTTGAGTGCGTTGGAAAATCAGCGTTTTCTCAATCGTATTTGGATTACTCCCCGCCTGCGCTACGATCCCCGCTTTCACTCTCTGATTTTACAAGCAAAAGAAAATGGCACAATTATCGACGAAGTTGAACCCAAGCGCTTAGATCAAATTACCGACGGAGGCAACCACCAAGGTGTGGCAGCGCAAATCGCCCCCTACGCCTATATCGAATTGCACGAGTTGATCGAAAAAGCTACATCTGTCACCGATCCTGTTATTGTTGCTGCTGATGGCATCACTGACCCCCATAACTTAGGAGCAATCATTCGTACAGCAGAAGCAATCGGTGCTCAGGGATTGGTGATCCCACAACGCCGTGCTTCCGGTATTACTTCTACAGTGATGAAAGTCGCAGCGGGTGCTTTAGAAAACTTTCCCGTTGCCAGAGTGGTGAACTTGCACCGTGCTTTAGAGGAATTGAAAGCCGCAGGCTTTTGGATTTACGGCACTGCTTGTGATGGCGGTAGCGAACCAATACAAACAGTAGATTTCAATGGTGCGATCATTTTGGTAATAGGTTCTGAAGGGGAAGGTCTGAGTTTATTGACACAACGTTCTTGTGATGTTTTGGTGTCAATTCCCTTACAGGGCAAGACTCCTAGCCTCAATGCTTCAGTCGCAGCAGGCATGGCACTGTATGAAATTTATCGTCAACGCTGGATGAAAAATACGCTGCATTTCGATAAATTACAAAAAACTACTTGGAAAAAAGAATAGTAACAGAGTATAAAGAAATGTAAAACCACTAAAAACAGCAGCACACTTTTTTAAACCCAGTACCACGTTAATAAATTGGCGAAAACCATGAAAACTATTTGGGATAGCACTAATTGGGATAGCACTAAGGAATTTTTGATTAACGCGTTCCAGAATTTTGGATTAGCTTGGTGGGTGGAAATCGTCACACAGCATCCCCGTTGCACATACTACTTTGGGCCATTTTTAAATTCTGCGGAAGCTAAAGCAGCGATCAAAGGCTACGTAGAAGACTTGGAACAGGAAGGAGCGCAAGGAATAGCTGTGAACGTAAAGCGCTGCAAACCAGAAGCATTGACAATTGCTGAAGACCTGGGGGAACGGATTGACCGCAAAGTACAGCCTGCCTTTAGCGGTCAAGTGTAATCAATAAGGCTAGTTACATAGTCAAGAGTCAAAAGTCCATAGTCAAAAGTTGCTTTTACTAATGACTAATGACCAATGACTATTGACTATTGACCATTGACTATCTGTGGATGTGCCTCCAGCCAAAAGTCTATATCGCTCAATACCCGATCGGGAATTTCCCAGGGGAAAAGATGGGCAGTGTTAGCGTAGCATTGCCACTGGCAATCACTGAGGTGTCGGGCTGTTTCTAAGCTAGCATCAGCCGTGATATGGCGATCTTGGGCACCAGCAAGTACTAAAGTAGGGCACTGAATTTGCTTGAGGTCAGTAAGGCGGTTGTATCCTGCTTTTATCGCTGTATAGAGTGCGCGAGTTGCAGCCGCAGAAGTTTGCAAATAGGCTGACACTGCATCTTTGGCAATGTAGCTGTAGCTGGTGGTGGTATGTTGTTGGATCAGGTAGCGAAAGAGCGATCGCTTGCCAAACGTCTCAATATTCCACTGCCAGCCTGGTTTGATCCAGTTCACCACAGAGGCAATTCCAGTATATAAATTATCCTGCCAATTCACAGGCGGATGATTGCCTCTTGGTCGAGCAGCTGTTGCCACCAAAATTATGCCAGTGACGCGCTCAGGTAATCTCAGTGCTAATTCCATTGCTAAAATGCCACCCAACGACCATCCCAATACTAGGCATTTTTGAATTTGAAAGCGGTCTAGAAGGACTTCTAAGTCAGTCAAATGGTCGCTCATATCAAAATTGCCATCAAACCGGCTTTTGCCGTAACCGCGTAGATCTGGAGCGATAGTTTGGAAGCGTTTTGAGAGGTGATTAGTAAAAACAGAAAGACTAGAACCGGAACCAGGATGACCATGTAAACAGAGAATGGGAAAGCCTTGGCCTTGGATGTAAACGTTGAGAGGAGTGGTTGTGGAGTTTGGGAAATGAGAGCGATCGCCCATAATATTTTTGGCGCTACTTTTGAATAACAACTTCAACTCGACGATTCTTTTGGCGTCCTACGGGATCATCCGTGCCATCTGCTTTAGTGTTGGGGGCAACTGGCTGAGACTCGCCATAGCCTTCAATCGTCATGCGCTCAGCTGCTACTTTATGATTGTTACCTAACCAGCGCATTACAGCATTTGCTCGACGCTCAGACAAATTCTGATTATAAGTATCATTACCAACAGTATCTGTGTGGCCGTTAATTTGCACGCGATTATTAGGGTAGCGTTGGGTGAGAACTTGAGCCACTTGTGCTAACGCTTGACGTGCATCTGGGCGAATGTTGTCTTTATCAAAGTCAAACAGAATATCAGCAGGCAAGGTAAGGATCATCAATTTATCATCCGCCTGGACTTTGATAGTAGGAACTGTGACTTCTGGAATCTTAAGAGTCGGAAATTGAGCAGTCGGAAATTTAGCAGCAGCCCGAAACTGAACTGTTGGAGCTTTTAGCGTCCGGAATTGTTGAGTCTTGTTGGTTTGTGTTGTAAGTTGTTGAGTCTGAATTGTCTTGGTTGGGAATGGTTGAGTAACAGTGGATGAACTTTTAGATGCTGAATTCGAGTCGGACTGATTTTGTATTAAAAAATTACAGCCTGCAACTGAAATCGTGGTGACTGCAATTAAACCAGTTGAGATCAGGGATCGCATTTTCTTTCCTCACATATGTAAATATAGCGAACTACGATTAATTCAACCCCTAATCAAGCAATTAGAAAAGAAGCTAGCAAAAGAAAGCAGAAACTAAAAGGTAATAAAATTAAACTGATTTTTCTATATATCCTCCAGCATAATTAATAACGCACATCTGTCTGTATGTAGCGTGAGTGCCAAAAGCGACCCCCGTTACTTGAAAAGCTGGGTTAAAAATATTTTGACGATGACCGCGATCGCTCACTCCATCATCAATAATTAATTGCATAACGATATCCTGGGCAGTATGCGAACCGTAGCTGATATTTTCGCCAGCACTGCTTTGCCAAGTTCCGTAGCGACTGAGGCGAGTAAAGGGATCGCTACCATCACTACCATAATGACCAGTCGTACCTTTTGCTCCTTGGTCTTTAACGTGATCTCTAGCTGCCAAAGACATTCCTTTAGACGCAGTTAAAGCGCCGACAGGGCTAACAGACTTGAGAAAAGCGATCGCCTCATCAACAGCTGCAACACCTTCTTGAGTTTGTAAATAGACATTGTTAGAAATTCGGACTCGATCGCCCTCAAAGCGGCTTTTATAGTTTTCTAGTACAGCAACATAACTTGTGGGATCTGTTCTCGCCTTGTTCATTTCCACAATCACTTGTTGTTCCAATGGCGAGAGGGTATCTCCCTGTGTCAGCGATTCTGAATTTCCTGGAGGAGTTTCAGACGCGACTGAGTAAGGCTGAAGCGCTTGCTCAAAAGAGCATCCAGTGAAGAAAGTGATGGGGGCGATGACCCGAAATAGCATCCGATGCATTAACAACCTCACAACTTGGCAGTGATGAGTCAATATATGTTGAGATCCATGAAATCAGAGAAACTTTCCGGAGTCTTCGCCAAGATAGTGATGAATAGTTGGTGGTTGGTTGTTCCAAACAACAAACAACAAACAACAACCAACATTTTTAACTTGATTTTTCTTTATACCCACCCGCGTAAGTAATTACACACATTGTTCTATATTTAGCGTGAGTTCCGTAGGCAACCCCTGTAACTTTAAAAGCAGAGTTAAACATATTTGTTCGATGACCGCGATCGCGCACTCCATCATCAATAATTAACTGCATGACAATATCCTGTGCAGTACTAGGGCCATAGCTGATGTTTTCTCCAGCGGTAAATAGCCATTTGCCGTAGCGATTGATGCGAACAGAGGGATTGCTACCATCACTACCATAGTGACCTGTTAGACCTTTTGATCCTTGGTCTTTAACCAGGTCTTTAGCACCTAAAGACATACCTTTAGACGCAGTTAAAGCACCTACTGGACGAGCTTTTTTCAAAAAAGCGATCGCCTCATCAACAGCCTTGACACCTTCTTGAGTTTGTAAAAAGACGCGATCGGAGATTTTAACTCTGTTACCTTGAAAGCGTTTTTTATAGTTTTCCAATATAGAGATGTAAGCTTGAGGATTCGTTCGCACTTTGTTCATTTCAACAATTACCTGTTGTTCTAAGCGTGATAGGTAACTTGCACGTGCTAACAAATTAGGATTATTTTTTTGAACTACATTGGGGGCAGAATTGGGCGGTGAGTTTGCTAAAGACGCTTGAGATTTAAGTAGCTGATAATAGCAATTGGTTAATAGGGTGACAGATAAAAATACCCAAAATCCCATCCGATGCATTTCTGATCTCACGATTTTTGCTCAGGTTAATTTGGATGAATCTGTTGTAACCTTGCGAGCAAAAATCGAAATCAGCAAGTCTACTTAGCACGCGCCAACAGCTTTTCTAGATCGGTTAGCTGCACAGCACCAGAAACAGTTTCACTTTTCATAATAAAAAATGGCGTGCCAGAAAGACCTAATTTTTCGGCTAATTGAATATCTTGTTGAATTTCTGTATTAGCAATCTCTCTATCTTTTTCAAATTTTTCCAAATCTAAATTTAGTTTTTTGGCAACATCTAAATATAAATCTTCGCCTAGTTGATCTTGATGTGTAAATAACGCATCATGATATTCCCAAAATTTGCCTTGTTGATGTGCTGCCCAAGCGGCTTTTGCGGCTGGTATTGCTTCGGCATGAAGTGAATTTAAGGGGAAATTTTTGTAAACTAATTTGACATCATTATGATGCTTTTTCATCAACTGTTTTAAAGTTTTATGAGCTTCAGCACAGTAGGGACATTGAAAATCTGAAAACTCTATCAATATAGTTTTAGAGTCGCTTGCACCTGTGGTGGGAGAATTACTAATTAGCCCTTGAGGATCATTTTTTAAATCCTGCAAAAATGCTTGCCGTGCTTGCTGTAGTTTTTGCTGTTGTTTTAGTTGGTAAGCTTGAATAGATTCCAGAACTACTTCCGGGTGTTCGCGGATAATTTGTAAAACTTGTTCTTTCAGTTGTGGACTAACACTAGTAGCTTGTGCTGGAAGGGGCGATCCCAAAACCAGACATAACAAGCCTATTGCTACCAAGCTACGGAAATATCGCAGAAGTTGACCAAGCCAAGAGGAGAATGTATTCATAAATTCGCTACGAAGTCACAACATTTTCCTAGTATTGCTTGAGATGGGTAATGAAGAACACCCTACAAATATGTTTTATTATTCGCCAACAAATCCAGGCTTTGGCAGCTGAGTTAGGATTACTTCAGCACAAGCATATTACAAATCAGCAATCCCCAAGTCTTCTGCTGTAATCCGGGAGATTGCGGAATCATCCATCTGTTCTAGACAATCTGCGATCCGGTTTGCTTGTTGTTCAATGCTGCGCTCGAAGATAACACGCGCAAAACGCCCATTGCCAAAACTTCGATCGCGTTTCGCATACGCAGTTTCAAAAATTGCTTGCAAAGCTATATGTGCTGAAATATCAATTGTGTATCCGTTATCGTGACAGAATTTCTTGAAAATTAAAATTAGTTCGCTCGGTGTGTAGTGATCTAGATAAAACAATCGACTAAAGCGAGATTGCAGACCGGGGTTCGACTCGATCAAATACTCCATTTCGTCTGTATATCCGGCTACAATCACAGCTAGGCGATCGCGGTGATCTTCCATGCGTTTGAGCAAGGCTTGTACCGCTTCCAAACCGAAATCGTTGGATGATGCCTCTCTTGGGACAAGAGCATGGGCTTCGTCGATAAAAAGCACACCGTCTAGCGCTTGCTTGACTGCATCGTCTACACGCAGTGCGGTTTGTCCAATGTATCCACCAACGATTCCGGCTCGATCGGTTTCCACTAGATGTCCGCGTTGAAGGCAACCCAATTGTTTGTACAAGCGACCCACTAAACGCGCTATGGTGGTCTTACCAGTGCCGGGTGGCCCGTAAAGAACAAGGTGCAGTGAAGTGTCTGCGGTTTTGAGTCCTCGCGCCTTCCGTTCAGTCTGCACTTTTAAGAAATTTGTCAATGAAAAAAGTTGACGCTTGGTGTGTTCGTGCCCAACCAATGCCTTTAGATCGGCGAATACATTCTCAAGTGTGTCGCTAGCGGGTGGTTCATGCTCAACGAAGGATGCTGTTGTGGCAGTGTCAGCTCGACGATGAGATTGATGAGTACTGGTTTCGGTGCTTGGGGTGCTGATGATCAAGCTGTGTACCTTGATTTTAATTTTGTCGTAGATGATGAAGCCAAACTTGCGATCGCTCACCTGCATCACTGTATCTACTGAGAGTTTCTCAACCAGCACACTGTTGATATAAAACTCTACGAGTTCCCCATTACGTCGGATATCCAGAATGTTTACTGCATTGGGATGTTTAATACCATAGCAGCGTTTCCAGGCAACGTAATCTTGAAAAATACCGTTCTCGTACTTGGAGATTCGGTAGTACCCATTGTCGGAGATCACAAACTCAAAGAAATTACTTGTATTTGCAAGTCCCCAGACGAAACCATATCCATGATTGACACCAGTGACTTTTTCCAGCACAACATGAATGCGAAATTCTTGTTTGTCGTAGAAGAAGTCTGCTGATTGCCACGATAGCCACGAACTACCACCTGAACGTTTGTGTTCAAATGTATAATGATTTGCTTCAACGCAGACAGTGCATTCGGCGGAATCGTTTGTATACCATTTGTGGCGATTGTCTTGAAAGTGTTCCTCAAAAATCAACATAGCCTTCTTGCGTGGACTCAAGCTTGGACAAAGCTTACAGTCATAGTGTAAGCAAAGCTCACGTTACCTCAAGGTACTGCTATGACTACCTTGAGCAAAAAGCTTTGAGCCAAGCAATTTAAAATTTAACTTCAGTTCCAAGTAGGGGTTTTCCGCAGGTAATCGTGGGCTATTTTGTACATTTTCACCATCATAAAGGGTATAAGGGTGTAAGGATGTAGTTCAAATTCTCTCCCTTATATCCCTATACCCTACACCTCTAATAAATAAATGACGAATGACGAATGACGAATGACAAATGACGATCATTACGAGTTAACTTAATTCGTGCCCTACATACCTATAAAAAGAATCATCTGGTTGCCAAGCTTCTCGTGACAGGGCATAATACACCACGTCTAAATTGTAGAAATGGGCATCTTTTTCATACCTCAATCCTGCTTTTTCCATTACCCGGCGAGAGGCAATATGTTCTGGTACGGTAATGGCAACAATCTTATCTAACTTCACTTCCTCAAAGCCATATCTTAAGCTGGCTTTTGTTGCCTCTGTGGCAATACCTTGATGCCAGTAAGCTTGACTCAACCGATAGAGAACTTCAACCTCTGGACTGTTTGGGAGAAAATTCAATCCGCAATGGCCAATTAATTTACTTGTAGCTTTTTCTACTACAGCCCAAACGCCAAAACCATTCTGTTTCCAATGTTGAATAAAAAATTCTAAAATTTCTTGAGTTACTTCTTTTACCTTTTCCTGGGGAATTGGCCCTCTAGGTGAATATCTCATTACTTCTGGATTACTTAAAATCACTGCGAGTTCATCCAGATCGTCTATAGTGTATGGTTTTAGCCGCAATCGTGTGGTTTCAATCTCTGGCATGGTGGCAAGGTAGGAATGCAAACACTACCTTATTACTATTGTAAAAATTAATATAATTTTTATATTATGAGTATCTCCATTCCTCGAAAAAAAACTCACTCAGAGTACCGTCGGCGTGAAAACGACTGGCGGTTATTTTTGCGTTTGACACCATATGCGCGTACTCATGTACGTTTGTTGGTAGTGTCAATGGTGTTACTTGTGCCAGTAGCTATAGCCAACGCCATACAACCATTGCTAATTGGACAGATTATTTCTCTGATTCGCAATGAACCAAGCACTTACGAATTTCTCCGCAATCTTTCCTTTTGGCAGGCGCTGCAAATTTTGGAAGTATTGTTAGTTGTAACGGTAGTTATCCGACTGATATTTTCAGGTTTTCAGGGTTATTTGGTACAGAAGGTAGGGCAACAAATTACTGCTGCAATTCGCCAAGATTTATTTCATCATGTTACTTCTTTGGCAGTGCGCTTTTTTGACCGCACACCTGTAGGTAAATTAATTACCAGACTCACCAGTGATGTGGAAATTTTAGGAGATGTGTTTGCCACTGGAGCAATTGGCATTGTCTCTGATTTGTTTTCCATGCTGGTGATAGTTGTGTTTATGTTTTCTATCCAGTGGCAACTTGCCTTGTTGCTGCTGTTGATGCTCATACCTGTATCGTTTTTAATTATTTACTTTCAACAGCAGTACCGCAAAGCTAATTATAAAGCTAGAGAAGAACTTTCCGTCCTGAATTCCCAACTGCAAGAAAATATTGTTGGCATTAATATAGTGCAACTATTCCGACGAGAAAAATTTAATGCCAAGTTATTTAGCAATACAAACAAGCATTATGTCAAAGAAGTAGATAAAACCATCTTTCATGATTCCGCTGTTTCTGCAACATTGGAATGGGTTTCTCTAGTGGCGATCGCCGCTGTGCTTTTGGTTGGCGGTTATTTACTTTTGCAAAAAAACTTGACTTTTGGGATTTTATCTGCATTTGTATTGTATGCAGAACGATTATTCCAGCCTTTACAACAGTTTGCAGAAAAATTTACGGTCATCCAAGCGGGTTTCACAGCGATTGAACGCGTTACCGACATTTTAGATGAACCAATAGAAATACGCGATCGCACCAATCCCAGATTATCAGTATTTGATTCTCAATTCGGATACATAGACGAGATAGTTGCTAATCTTGAATCCCAAACTCAAGATTCCCAACCACAAATGGGAGAAATCAAATTTGAACACGTTTGGTTTGGCTATAAACAAGATGATTATGTCATTAAAGACCTAGACTTTACGATTCATCCTGGAGAAAAAGTGGCATTGGTTGGCCCCACTGGTGCTGGGAAAAGTACTATCATTCGTCTTTTGTGTCGTCTTTACGAACCCAGCCAGGGACGTATTTTAGTTGATGGTATTGATATTCGGGAGTTACCCCAAGCCGAACTACGGCGCTACATGGCAGTGATTTTGCAGGAAGGCTTTTTATTTGCTGGTAATGTTAAGAGCAACATCACCTTAGGAGATGGCTACAGCTTTGAGGAAGTTCAACAAGCAGCAGAGAACACTAACATTGCTAAGTTTATTGAACAACTTCCCCAAAGCTACGATACCCAACTTCGCGAACGGGGTACAAATCTTTCTAGTGGTCAAAAGCAACTGTTAGCCTTTGCCCGTGCAGCAATTCGCAATCCGCAAATTTTAGTCTTAGACGAAGCAACAGCTAGCCTGGATGTGGGAACAGAAGCATTAATTCAGGAAGCTTTAAACAAGCTGTTGATCGGACGTACCGCGATTATTATTGCCCATCGTCTGTCTACAATTCGTAACGTAGATCGAATTTTCGTACTCAAGCGTGGAGAATTAATAGAACAGGGAAGCCATGAAGAGTTACTGCAACTAGGTGGACTTTACGCTACCTTACACAATTTACAGATGTTGGGAACATAAACTGTAACTGTTGTTTGTTGTTAGTTGTTGGTTGTTTGGAGAAAGTAAGAACTAAGCTAAATTGCATCATTACGTAAGACTGTGAATTTACAAATATCGGTAATAGGTAATTGGCCCATTACCAATTACCTATTAACTATTACCAAGTTTAGTTTAATTTTTATGATTTACATTGATGGATCTTACGGTGAAGGCGGAGGGCAAGTTCTTCGCACCTCCCTAAGTTTAGCCGCCATTACTGGTATTCCTACAACAATTTATAACGTCCGCGCCGGACGCAAAAAACCAGGGTTAGCTGCCCAACACTTAACAGCAGTTCGTGCCGCAGCAGCAATTTGTCATGCCGAAGTGCGAGGCGATGCTTTGGGTTCGATGATGCTGGAATTTATTCCCAGTAGAGTTGTGACAGCAAAAAACTACACCTTTGATGTCAGCGAAGCGCGAGAAGGTGGTTCGGCAGGTGCCATTACTCTAGTATTGCAGACTCTCCTGTTACCTCTAGCCCTAGCAACTGGTGCTTCCCAAGTAACGCTGAAGGGAGGGACGCATGTTCATCATAGCCCCTCTATGACTTATATTGAGCAAGTATATCTGCCGCTGTTACATCGAATGGGTGTGCAGTCAGAGGTTGAGTTGTGTGCTTGGGGTTGGTATCCCCAAGGCCAGGGTGAAGTGAAATTACTGGTGAGGGGTGATAGCAAGCTTGCTGGGATCAACTTGCTGGAACGCGGAGACTTGCAGCAAGTGTATGGTTCGGCAGTAGTGACAGAACTACCTTCCCACATTCCCCAGCGTATGGCCAGCCGTGCCGAAAATTTATTGCGAGAAGCAGGATTAAAAGCTGTAATCCAACCTGTGCGAAACAAAGGCATTGCACCAGGAGCAGGTTTGTTTCTGACTGCTGAATATGAGCATAGCTTAGCTGGGTTTAGTGCCTTGGGGCGTCTAGGCTTGCCAGCAGAAAAAGTAGCACAGACAGCTTGTGAGGAATTGCTGAAGTTTCACCAAACTGGTGCAGCTGTGGATGAACATTTAGCAGATCAATTATTATTGCCAGCTGCTTTAGCTTCACAGGAGAGTGAATACCAGGTGGCGGAAGTCAGTACCCACTTGAAAACGAATGCTTGGGTAATTGAACAATTCGCCTTGGCAAAGGTAAGGATAGATGAAGTTCAAAAGATAGTGACAGTACAGCCTTGTTAATGCATCTCTACTGAATTTGATTATTAGATAGACTTATAGCTTATCTTTTAAAATTCTCACTTTTATTTCCGGATGATACTTGTGAAATGATGAATGTCTGTAGAGGTCTATAGATACCTATGGTTCAAAACTACTAGCAAGTAAATTTTGATACTTAAGTTGTTTTACTTAAGAGTTATTCGGTAATCGCTACTATGCTATGTATTTATACAAATAAATATCTATCAAACACAACAATTGAGGTTGCCGCAGCCAATTAAAGCCTAAGTTATAATAGTCGTTACTTTTGTGTCTGTGAAAATAAAATCTGCATAAGTTTAAAACTTTATCACCGTAATTGTTTGAAAATACTATTGGAATTTGACGATTGAGATAAGATTGAATTATTCTATAAATAGAACTATAAATAGCAAACAAGGGTGTCCAAACATCTTGAAATTAAGACCCTTAGTTTTTCAGAGTAGATTTAGTTTTTAACCAGAATCCAGGAAATTTCTTATGCGATTGAAAAGATGGGAATCTCCACGCCGACAAGGCAGGAATGACAAAGGCAAAGGTGGCTCAGCAAGAAAGCGACAAATCAAGAAACAACAGCAGATGCTGCGACAGAGGCTGAAGGCGGGTAATGAAGAAGACAAAAAAATAAACCAAGGAACGGGGGAAGCAGAATTTAACTTCCCCCTATTTTTTGGGCTTTTCTCTGCATGATAAGAAACAAGGTTATTGATTTCCTGCTACTAAGTGACAGTTATTTCACTAGCACAACAGTAGTAATCAACTAGTCTATATTTTGTTTATAAATAATCAATAATATCTACGCAACAACCAGATAGTCTTGCTGTTTGGTTGTTTTAATTTTATAGTAATTATTTTTACTTCAAGAATAGTTTTCTAAGTCTATATAATCATCATAAACTTTTTTTAAAAAACATAAAGCAAAAATAAAGTAAATATAAAAAAAGCATGAAGTTTACTAAAAAACTACTGACAGAGTACGAAGGTAGAGTAAAGTAAGATACAGGTCAACTGATTAAATCATCACCAGGGAAGCAGTTATTTGCTGTAATAACAATTGCATCTCCATGTGTTAACTACCGACCATATCCCAGCCTTTAATGCAAGTCAATCTTGACATGACCTGAAGTTTCTTAGATGTTTAGGTAGGCAATGGTTCAGTGGTTTTTTGATTTTATCTGTGACACAAGGAGTGACTGACTTATGGTAGGAAGAGCTTTTCTACCTACTCAGAAAGTGCTAGAGTTTCCAATTACTGCCTTACGTTTTGAAGAACAAATACAAACAATACTGAGGTGGGCGATCGCGCACGAGAGTAAGACTGTGTGTGTAGCCAACGTGCACATGCTCATGGAGGCTTATTGGAATCCAGAGTTTGCTTGTGTGTTGCGAGGTGCTGACTTAGTCACTCCTGATGGTATGCCTCTAGTTTGGATGATGAGGCTTTTAGGAGCGCGATACCAAGATCGCGTAGCAGGGATGGATATCTTATCAGCATTGTGTGAGTTGGCTCAAACACTTGATGTAAGTGTTTTTTTTGTGGGTTCTCAAACAGAAATTCTGTCTCACATGAGAACAAAGCTGGAGCAAGAATTTCCTCGCTTGAAAATAGCAGCGATGGAACCTTTACCGTTTCGCCCCTTAACAGCAACAGAAGATGAAGCTCTTTCCCAAAAAATTAACTCCAGTGGTGCTGGTATAGTGTTTGTTTCCCTAGGGTGTCCAAAACAAGAAAAGTGGATGGCTCAGCATCATGGCAAAATTCAGGCAGTAATGATTGGCTTGGGTGGAGTATTCCCGGTTTACGCAGGAATTCATAAAAGGGCACCCCGCTTGGTGAGAGATTTAGGTTTTGAATGGTTATATCGATGGGTTCAAGAACCCCGCCGCCTTTGGGATCGTTATACAAAGACGATTCCACCTTTTATATGGTTGGCTTTCAAGCAACTTTTGACATCTAGTTCTTTTAGTACTCCATTTCATATTCGCGAACGCTACCTGGGATGGAGAGTTGAGTAATTGTGGCGGTTTTATCTCTATTACTCGGGTGATTTTTGTCTGAAATAACCACTCCCCCAATCCCTATCCTGTGGAGAGTCTTCCTCCCTTTTTTAAGGAGGAAGCAACTAGGTTAAAATTTTGTGTTGGCTTGGGAACCTTGATCTATGATGACGTTGGCTAAATCTCATTTTGTTAGACTAAATCTTGATTTTTCCTACTTCAAGCTCTGGAGGAAATCAAAAATATTAAATAATTTCTTTCAGCTTATTGGTCTGCCACATTAATTTATGATGAGTTTGTAGTTTGTGCTTTAGCACATCCATCTTACTGCAAGGATAGTGCTCGTTACTTAAGATTTTAACTCATCAAAACTAATACGGTATTCCAAAATGGAATTTACCAAAGTAACTATGCTGGGTAGGTTCAAAAGATAAAGATGTATGTAGTCATAGCTAAGCTTCTGATGATATGAATAATGGCTTATAAAGACCCTGAATTCGAGATATCAACGTTGAATTAAATACTGTTAGTAATTTTATTGGGACTTTTTGTGGAATCACCTAAAGAATCATCGAATTTAAAACAAAAAGCAGTTAAGGGTGTTATTTGGTCTGCTATTGAAAGTTGGGGACGCCAAGTAGTTTCCTTCGGTGTTTTCTTTGTTCTAGCGCGTCTATTAGGCCCGGAAACTTTTGGTTTAGTTGCTTTAGCTAGTATCTTCCTAGCTTTTGTGCAAATTTTCCTCGATCAGGGACTTTCGACAGCAATTGTTCAACGCAAAGAAATTGAACCTGAGCATCTGGATACTGCTTTTTGGACTAATTTAGGAATTGGCATCCTGTTAACAATACTTAGTATTGCTTGTGCTGGCTTTGTTAGCAACTTATTTAGAGAACCACAGGTGACACCAATCATCCAATGGCTGTCCCTCAACTTTGCGATTGGTAGTTTGAACAATGTACAGCAAGCAATTCTAAAACGTCAAATGGCATTCAAACCATTAGCTATACGTTCACTAGTGGCAGTCATTATTGGCGGTGCAGTAGGTGTAGTGATGGCTTTTCTTGGCTACGGAGTGTGGAGCCTTGTTGGTCAACAGCTATCCAACGCAATTGCCCAGGTCATAACTCTATGGAAGGTAAGTGATTGGCGACCTGGTTTAAGATTTTCTCCCAAACACTTTAAAGAATTATTTTCCTTTGGAATCAATATAGTAGGGATTTCTTTACTTAACTTTGTCACCCGTCGCTCCGATGACTTTTTAATCGGTTATTTCCTCGGTTCTGTGGCATTAGGATATTACAGTGTTGCCTATCGCTTGTTGCTGATTACAACACAATTATTAACTAGCGTCATATCTAATGTTTCACTGCCAACATTTGCCAAGTTGCAGCAAGAGCCTGAACGATTAAGAAATGCACTTTATAAAGCGATACAGATAACAAGTTTAATTGCCTTTCCAGGCTTTATTGGTATGACAGCATTGTCACCAGAATTAGTGCCAGTCATATTCGGAGAAAAATGGTTACCAAGTATCCCAGTCATGCAAATTCTAAACCTTACTGGTATTTTGTATGCTTATTTCTACTTCAATGGTTCTCTGATTATGGCTTTGGGAAAACCCTCATGGAAACTGGGTTTAGATTTTGTACAAGCCACAGGTAATTTCATCGCCTTTGCTATCACAGTTCGATGGGGAATTGTAGCCGTTGCAGCAGCCTACGTTATTCGGTGTTACCTGACGGCTCCTTTGACTGTATGGGTAGTTTGGAAGCTGAGCCGAATTAATATCATGACTTATCTAAGTCAGGGTGTAGCTCCTTTGACTGGCTCAGTAATTATGTTAGTTGCTATCTTTAGTACCAAACATTTTCTTAGCCCTATTCTCAATTCATTAGGAATTCTAGCTGTTTCAATATTGCTTGGTATCACAGCATATGTAGTGACTATTTTCTTGATTGCACCAAAACTATTTAGACAAGTTGTAACTATTACTCGTTAAGTATTAAGTGAACATAATATTTATGAATGTGACTGAACAAATTATAAAAAAACACCGAGACCTTGAAGTGCCAAAATTATTGGCAACTGTGATTGAGGGTAATTACTGTATTGGCTGTGGTGCTTGCGCTTTGATAAATGGTTCGCCGCTTAAGGTCAAGTTAAATGAATATGGTCAGTTGCAAGCTTGTGTCGATCCATCTGCTGATTGCTCATCTCTAAATACTTCAGTGCTAGCTGTTTGCCCATTTTCAAGTGAAAGTCTAAATGAAGACCAGATTAGTCAGGAATTGTTTGATCAAGATTGTGAATACCATGACAAGATTGGTTATCATTTAGCTACCTATGCTGGTTATGTTTGTGAGGATAATTATCGCGATCGCGGTAGTTCGGGTGGAATAGGAACCTGGATTGTTAGCAATCTTCTCAGTCAAGGTTTAGTTGATGCGGTAATTCACGTCCATCAGCGGAGTCCCTCAGCAACTGACTCCAGGCTATTCCATTACCAACTGTCTACGACGATAGAACAGGTACGTCACGGTGCGAAGTCTCGTTACTACCCTGTGGAAATGTCTGAGGTAATGCAGCTAGTTCGCGAACGACCCGGAAACTATGCCATTGTAGGTATTCCTTGCTTTATCAAAGCTGTGCGCTTGTTAATGCGACAAGATCCGGTTCTGGCTGAGCGTATCCAGTTCTGTGTTGGGCTAATTTGCGGACATCTTAAGAGTATGCGCTTTGCAGAAATGTTTGCTTGGCAATGTGGTATCGAACCTGGGAATCTTTTAGCAATAGACTTTCGCAAAAAACTTCCAAATGCAGAAGCCAATTGCTACGGTGTTGAAGTGACTGGCTGGCAAGATGGTCAAATAGTAACTCATGTTAGTCCTGTCCGGGACTTATACGGTCATGACTGGGGATTGGGCTTTTTCAAATACAAAGCCTGTGACTACTGTGATGATGTAGTTGCCGAGACTGCGGATGTTGTTGTTGGTGATGCGTGGTTACCTCAGTACATCAAAGATAGTCAGGGTACAAATATCATTGTCGTTCGTCATCCATTCATTCGTGACTTGATTGAGAAAGGAGTTAGGACAGGTCAGCTGCACCTCGACTGCATCAGCGCCGATCAAGTTGCTCAATCGCAAACTTCTGGTTTCCACCATCGACGTGAGGGACTTGCTTATCGCTTGTATTTAACTGATCGGCGGAATGAGTGGCGTCCTTGGAAGCGCGTTCAACCTCAGGCTAAACACCTTATGCCTAATCTTAAGAAGCGGCAATTAATGAGGATAGCTCTAGCAGCAGAAAGCCATGTTGCTTTTAAGGATGCAGTTGATGCTCGTGAATTTTCTCTATTTAAGCGGCGGCTAGACCCGTTGGTGCAACAATACCGAAAGTTGTATCAACAACCGTTATGGAGACGAGCTGTAGGGCGTGTCAAAAAACTTGTAAAGCATTTACTGAGTGTAAATATGCTTTAAGTAATTTCGATATGATTTCAAAATTAATTAGCTAGAAGTTCTGTAAAGCCTTTGGTGACAAGTATCATTGTTCTATTTGATATCAGTGTTATGTGTAATTGTAAAAGATACGAAATAGAGCCAATCTATCTCCCATACAAATAACACAACATATAAATCCGGCACACCTATAAATTTCCAACACCAGCTATGATTGTTATCGCAAAAAAAACAGGTCAATTAGGAAATAGATTATTTGTCTTCGCCCACTTTATTGCTTTTGCGATAGAAAACAATCAGACAATTATTAATCCTGCATTTGATGATTATGCAGAATTTTTTGAGATTACTTCTGGAAGTATATGTAGTTGTTATCCTTCAAATAAATTGTCTTTTATTTTTAATAATCCAATTAGAAAAAAAATTTATACATTTATAATTTTTACCTACCGATTCCTAAATATTCTAGAAAAACAAAAAATTAAAACTAGTGTTTTCAAAATTGTTAGAGAAGGTAATAAAACAAATCCATTTCTCTTGGACACACATGACTTTTTAAAACTAATTAACAATCATGATATTGTGTTTGCTGATGGATACTTTTTTCGATGTCCTTCATTTTTTGTTAAACAAGCAGATGCAATTAGAGAATACTTTACACCAATTGAACAGTATAGAAAAAATATAGACAAACTAATTGAGAGTATTAGAAAAGATTGTGAGTTATTGATTGGAGTTCATATAAGGCATGGAGATTATAAGGATTACGTTGGTGGAGCTTATTTCTATACAATCCAGCAATATGTTCAAGTCATGGAACGAATAGAAAACCTTTTTCCTAATCAAAAAATAAAATTCTTAATATGTTCAAACGCTGAGCAAGATGAAACATTATTTTCAAAATTTAGTTACAATCTTGGTACAGGAAATATCGTAGAAGATATGTATTCATTAGCCCGATGTGATTATATTTGTGGCCCTCCAAGTTCATACAGCAGATGGGCAGCCTTTTACGGAGGGAACATACCTCTTTATATTATACGAGATCCAAATGCAAGCATATGTTTAGAAGATTTCAAAGTTTATGATATACCACTAGGATAGCCTAATATTATTCGATATCAACTATCTGTGAGTCAGATTTACTAAGCATAAAAACGATCTTCAATCTAATAATTTCAACTTAGTTTTTCTGAACAAAAGTGTGCTGAAACTGCTCAAAATCTTGAAGCAAATAACCTAAGACGACGTGAGCCTTGTAATTGCTATTCAACCTTGTTTTGTTCAGAGAATTTTAATTAAATTTACAACCATCAACAGGGATTAAACTTCTATGAAAGCAGTCATTACAGGAATCACTGGACTTCGCAATCGAGGAGTTGAGGCACTCGTAGTACCTACGATTGAGCAGTTGCAAAAGCGTCTGCCTAACCTCAATGTGAGTGTTCTGACTAAAACACCAGACTACGATCAGCTACGGTTACAGCAATATGAGGCAAAGCCTATCTCAATAGCTTTCCCTAAAACAAAGCTACAGAAGTTGCGTAGCCAATTCGTCAGCTTTTACAAAAAGCCTGCTCCTGATAAGCAATCCTCAGTCCAGGCAATTCAGAATGCCTCAGTTGTAATTGCATCCGGTGGTGATGTATTCAGTTCTGATTATGGCAGTCTCTACCAACATCTTCAGCCATTGGAGTTAGCTTTAGATGCTGGTGTGCCTATTGTATTTTTGGCCCAATCCATTGGGCCATTCAAGAAAGATGATGAAGCACAGGCATGGCTGCGTGTTGCCCGTCGTTCTAAGTTAATTACAGTTCGAGAGAAAATTTCCTATGACTACATAACCCAAAAACTTGGCCTTTCAACAGATTTGGTCAAACATACCGCCGATCCAGCATTTCTGTTGGCACCACCACCAGCAGCAAAGGTGGCTAATATGTTCAGTGCCTATGGTATTACCAAAGATCGCCCAGCGATCGCACTCTCTATCAGTCAAGGCATTACCCGCTATTCTGGTTGCGATGACGATAAGCATCTCAAGGCTTGGCATCAAGTCGTCAAAATGATCCTTGATGAACTTGATGCACAAGTGCTGATTATTCCACATGTTCAAGAGATTTATGCAAGTAATGACGATCGCATAGCTGCTACCAATCTGCTGAAGAGTCTCGAATTCGATCCGCGTGTACGTCTAGCAGGCGCAGATCACTCTGCGTCAGAGTTTAAGGGATTCATTAGTGCCTGTGATATGGTTATTGCCGAACGGATGCATGCAGCCATTGCTGGACTTTCCAGCGGTGTCTGTACCGTTGTTGTCGGTTATTCAATCAAGGCTGAGGGAATTATGAGCAACCTACTGGGAACTGATTCTCTCCACAACGGATTACTCATTCCGATCCACGATTTCCTAAACGCTGATAAAACCTGTGCGACCATTCGTAAAGCTTGGAACCGACGTCAAGAGGTGGCAAATCAACTTCATGAGGTTTTGCCAAAGGTAAAGCAGGACTCAGCAAGTAACTTCGATATGATTTCTGAGATTATACCAAGTTGCCAAAGTTAGTCTTGTTTGGAATTAAGGTCGCTATTGGACTGACTTTCGAGCAAATAATACAATCAAATACAACTTGGTATTCTCGGCTAGAAGCAACACAGACTCTCACGGGCAATAACTTGGGGCAACTAATTAGGTCTTTTCATTGCATTTAACTATGTCAAAACATCTGTCCAGTCTCCCCGTTATTCCCTCTTTATGTATCTTTAGTGTGCAATTTTAGGGTGTGAAATGTGAGCTAGTAGTTTTGTAAATTTAAAAGAGACATAGGCAATGAGTTCATCACCGGATCTAGAAAATAAACAAAAACAAATTCAGCCACAAATAAATCAAAATCAAAGGAATAATAACAGAGAAAAATTGAAAGTTGTCTTCGCTCCTCAGTTTCTTAAAATAAATCCTTATCAAAAACAATTAGCTGAACATTTAGAGAGATTGGGTGTACAAATGCAAGGAATTTGTTACCGCACAATCTTTCTACCCACTGAGCTTAACCAGTTGAATCCAAATATACTACATCTACACTGGTTGCATACGTTTTTTGATGCAGCTAGTACCATAGGTTCTCTACGTAGAACAGTTAAGTTCATCAGTGGATTAATTATTTTAAAACTAAAGGATATCAAGATAGTTTGGACAGTTCATAATATCAAAAATCATGAAAATTTGTATCTGCTATCAGACAGGATTTGTACTTTTATAGTAACCAGACTAGCTGATGCAATTATAGTTCATTCTGAAACAGCAAAAAATGAAATTGCAACAAAGCTTCACCTCAAAAAACTAGACAAACTTTTCGTTGTACCGCACGGAAATTATATTGAGAATTACGAGAACAATATTAATCAAACAGAAGCACGCAAGCTTTTAGGAATTCCAGATACAGGTGTTGTGCTGCTGTTTTTTGGGTTAATTAGACCTTACAAAGGAATACCAGAAATGCTTAATGCTTTTAAGCAGTTGCACAATAACAAAGTTTATCTGGTTATTGCTGGCAAAGCAAGAGACGATAAAGACAATCAGTTAGTTGATTTCATTGAACAAGCAGTTGAGAGTAATCAAAATATTAAGTTTGTTCCAAAATTTATTCCTGAAGATCAAGTTCAAGTTTATATGAATGCTTGCGATGTAGTCATCTTTCCGTATCGAGATTTTTTAACATCAGGTGCAGTTGTCCTTGCCATGTCTTTTGGCCGAGCATGTATAGCACCGCGTAAGGGTTCTGTAAGCGAATTGTTGGATGATGGAGGAGCGATTCTCTATGACCCAGATACTGAAGACGGATTAATGCAAGCAATGAAATGTGCAAGCGAGAGAAAAGCCAATTTATTGGAAATGGGTGAACACAATTATAAATTAGCAAAAAAATGGAGTTGGGAACTTGTTGCTGAAATGACACTCTCTATTTATAGAAAATGTATGCGTAATTAATAAATATTGCTGAGATAGATTTGACAGAAATCAAAATTCATTTTTGAAAAACTATGCCTGCTCATTTTGTATCAGTAATTATTCCAGTTTTTAATGACTGCGAACGGCTCAATATTTGCTTAAGATCTTTAGAAAATCAAACATATCCCAAAGATTTATATGAAGTAATTGTAGTTGATAATAACTCTGAAGAAGATATTGAAAGCTTAGTCAAGCAATTTAGTCAGGTACGCATCACCCACGAAAGTCTTCGTGGTTCTTATGCTGCTCGCAACAAAGGAATTTCTGTGGCAAAGGGATATGTTTTCGCTTTTACTGATTCTGATTGTATTCCTACTAGTACATGGATAGAAAAGGGAGTGGAGTGTTTACTGCAAACACCTAACACTGGACTAGTAGCTGGCAAAGTAGAAATTTTCTTTCAAGATCCAACAAATCCCACAGCAGTTGAACTTTATGACAGTATGAATTTCCTCCGACAGAAACATTATGTTGAGAATATGAAATTTGGAGCTACAGCCAATATGTTTACGTTCAAGGATGTTTTTGAAGCCGTAGGTTTATTTAATTCGGAACTCAAATCAGGTGGCGATCAAGAGTGGGGAGAGCGAGTTTTTGCAGCAGGCTATAAACAAGTTTATGCAGATGATGTTTGTATTGCTCACCCTGCGAGACGTAACTTAAAGGATTTACAAAAAAAAGTTATAAGAATCACTGAAGGACATTATGGTCTTGTTAGTCACAATGAAGAATTATCAATGGTATTCTTTAAAGAAATTGTCAGGGATATTAAACCCCCTATTAAATCAATATTAAAAATATTGGTTAACAAAAAACTGCAAGGGATGAAGCAAAAAATTGAATATATCTATGTAGTTTTGTCTCTCAAATATTTAAGAGCATGGAAGAAAATACAGTTGTATTTACAACATAGTTACTACAGAAATAAACATTCTCGTATATAGAATCACAAGCAGAGTTGTATATAGATTTAAACCATATGTCTAAGCTCGTTTCCGTAATCATACCTTGCTTTAATGCAGAGCGATGGCTGAAAGAAGCAATTGATAGCTGCTTAAAACAAACCTACCCAGCAATAGAAATCATCGTGATTGATGATGGCTCAAGTGATGGTTGTTTAGACATCATTAAAAGCTATGGAGATAAAATCATTTGGGAAACGGGCCCGAACAGAGGAGGAAATTACGCAAGAAACAGGGGTTTTGACCTATCAAAGGGTGAATACATCCAATATCTAGATGCTGACGATTATATATTAACGGAAAAAGTAGAAAGGCAAGTTCGTTTTTTAGAAGAAACTGGCGCAGATGTTGTTTATGGTGATTGGAGATATCAACGACACTTACCCGATGGTAAAACTTTTCTAGAAGACATAAAAGTTTCTGGCACACAAGCGGATATTCTAGAGTCACTATTGGCTGGTTGGTGGGTTTCTCCTGCTTGTCTGTTGTTTACGAGAAAAGCAGTAGAAAAATCTGACGGTTGGGATGAAAACTTGAAGGCTGCACAGGATAGAGACTTTTTTATTTCTGTGGTGATGAGTGGTGCAAAGGTTGTCTATCAAGCTGGTTGCTATTCTATTTATAGACGATATGGCAATGTCACGGTTTCTACTTCTTCTCGAGTCAGGTGTTTGGAGAGCCATCTTTACATACTCGAAAATACAGAACAGAAGCTGCTGGAGATAGGCAAACTTTCAACTAAATATCGTCATGCTTTAGCCCAGTCATATTTTATGATAGCTAGAGGTTACTTACATATTGATTACTCAAAGTATTTAAATTTTTTAGATAAGACTCTGACGCTATGTCCGCAATTTAAGGCAAATAGTGCCGACAGAACTGCCATTTATAATTTGGCTCAAAATATTTTTGGGTTTAGGAGATTGGAACAATTTGTTGTCTGGTTGAAACGATTCAAAACGTCAACAACCAGAAAGCTGAACACTTTAAATAGATTCAAGGTAAGTGCGTAGAAAGCTCTAAAGCAAAATCAAAATAATTTATTGAATTATTATATGTCAAATTACAAAGATTAAGCTAAATATTGTTGAGCGCTGTCTAGACAATGGTTCAATTAATAAACAGTTGGAATTTTATCAAAGAATAGTATGAATATTTTTTATCAATAGCTCGTAATAGCCAGGATTGGCAAAAATAGCATTACTTGCTAAAACCGCTTGAGGATATTAAAGGAAAGCATAAGCATGGAAATAAAGCCTTTAGTCAGTATCATTATCAATAACTATAACTATGAGCGCTTTTTGCCAGAAGCGATTGATAGCGCACTGAATCAAACCTATCCTCATACGGAAGTTATAGTTGTCGATGACTGTTCTACCGATCACTCCCGTGATGTCATTGCCTCCTATAGTGACAGAATTATTTCAATACTTCATCAAGAAAATGGCAAACAAGCAGCAGCCTTTAACAGCGGATTTGCCATCAGTCGAGGCGATATCATCATCTTTCTAGATTCTGATGATTACCTTTTCCCTCATGCGGTAGAACGGATTGTTTCCGTCTGGAAACCCAATCTCGCTAAAGTACATTATCGTTTGGCGGTAGTAGATTCCAACAGGCAGCCCTTGGGATTTTCCTATCCCCAAGGTGGTGCAAAGTTATCTAGCGGCGAAGTTTGGAAAACTCTTCTGGAAGTAGGCAGCTATGCGGGTGTTGCAACTAGTGGTAATGCCATTAACCGCAAAGCACTGGCGCAAGTTTTTCCCATACCAGACAAATATAAGCTGACAGGTGACGACTATTTATCAACCTTGATTCCCTTTTATGGCGAAGTTGCTGCTATTGAAGAACCATTGGCAGCCTATAGAATTCACACTAGCAATCAGTGGGCTTTAGCCACAGTCACGGGCGATCACTTTCACAGATTTATAAGACATTACCTGCAAAAATATGAACTGTTGGAGAAAAAGGCAAAAGAATTAGACCATAAACTGCCTGAAGATTTGGAACTACGAACCTATTGGTTTTGGTGGATTCGTCTGGCTTCTCTACGTTTAGGCCCCCAAAAACATCCTATTGCTTCAGAACGCTTATTTCCTTTGATCTACTCAGGTATCTGCTCATTGTGGAAATATTCACATTTTAATTGGCAGAAGCGATTAGTTTTTAGCCTGTGGTTTTTTTGGGTTGGATTACTGCCTTTGCCCTTGGCCAAGGTAGGAATTACTTGGTTGTTTGTCCCCTACAAACGCCCAAAAATATTACAGGTTTTTAGCTAAAAGTAATTGATAAATATCTGTCAATGAATCAAACTAGTTGTCAATAATTTAGTCTCATGAAAATATCTACAATAAATTATCTATCTCAACATAATAAATAATTATGCGTGTTGCAATTCTCCGTAGAAGCCCAAAAGTCTCTTTTAGTATGGATGTTTATGCTGATGGCTTAATAGCTGGACTGAAGGCAGTTCGACCAAACTGGAAAATAGTTGAATTTTCACCTCAAATAAATGCCTCAAGCAGCAAACGTAAATCTTTTTTTGATGGTGTAACTAGCTATTACGAACGCTATTGGCGTTATCCACTCACACTCACAAAACAACAAGTAGATATCTTTCATATCATCGACCATAGTGATGGTCATTTAGCTCGTTGGCTGCAAAGAAATCATCAACCGATTATAGTAACTTGCCATGATTTGATTAACTTAATTCAACCTGAGAATGTTTATAATCAGGCACTTTTGCCATCTGTCAGCATGGCAGCATGGAAATATGCCATCAAAGGTATGCACAAAGCACGTCATATTATTACAGTTTCATCACACACCGCACAAGATGTAGTACGCGAATTGCATATTCAACCAGAGCGAATCACAGTTGTACCAAATGCGGTTGAGTCAATATTTAGACCCCTTCGAGAAAGTGAAATTAACTTCTTTAGGCAGCAAAAAGGGATTTCACCAGCAAAATTTTGCTTACTAAATGTGGGTTCCAATCAACCTCGCAAAAATGTTTTTACAACTTTGCACGTCCTGCAAGTTCTTAAAGAAAAAGGTTTACCCATTCACTATTGGAAAGCAGGTGCAGACTTTACTCATGAACAAAAACAATTTATTCAAACCCACAATTTAGAAAATTCTGTTACCTATCTAGGCAAGCCAGATAAACAGACTCTTGTCAAAATTTATAATGCTGCCGATATACTGCTAGCTCCTTCTCTTTATGAGGGTTTTGGCATGACAATTATAGAAGCTATGGCTTGTGGTACAGCTGTTATCACTTCTAATGTGACATCGCTACCAGAAGTAGCTGGTGATGCAGCTATTTTGGTATCTCCAATTGATGTTCCTGCAATGGTGCAGGCTGTATGTCATCTTTTTGAAGACAAATCCTACCGTCAGTCATTAGTTGAAAAAGGTTTAGTGAGGTCTAAATTATTTACATGGGAAAAAACTGCTGAACAAATTGCTGAGATTTATGAAAAATCTGCACTAAATTCTATTCAAAATAAATAATATTTAAATTAATAAATATCAGCTAAAAAATCAAGTTAATAACTCTGAATTTTTGCTTAATCAGGACATGAAATTTCTAGAAAAAATACAAATTTTATGGACATTATCATCAAGGAAAATAACCCAGAGCAGCGAAAAATTCTCATTTCTGCATACGCTTGTAGACCAAATATGGGTTCCGAACCAGGAGTTGGTTGGAACACAGTTATGGAATTGGCAAATTACTGCCAAGTATGGGTGCTGACGCGAGAGGAGAATCGCTCGGCCATAGAGGCTGAACTGATCAAAAATCCTATCCCTGGAATTAGTTTTGTCTACTGCGATCCACCCCGCTGGGCTGGCTGGTGGAAGCCAACTCAATTGCCTCACTACTACTTTTGGCAATTAAGTGCATATCTAAAAGCTCGCAATTTACATAGTGAAATTGGCTTTGATCTCGTACATCATGTGACTTACGTTAGGTACTCAACTCCCAGCTTTCTTTCTCTGTTGCCAGTACCTTTTATTTGGGGCCCAGTCGGAGGAGGAGAATTTGCACCCAAAGCTTTTTGGCAAGATTTCAGCTGGCGCGGTAAAGTTTACGAAATTTTGCGAAGTTTGGCTCACAGACTGGGTGAAATCGATCCGTTTACCCGTTTGACTGCGCGGCGGAGTATTTTAGTGCGGGCGACAACTGAGGATACAGCCAAGCGGCTGTATCAAATGAGAGCAAGCAATGTAGAGGTATGTTCCGCGATCGCTATATCACAAGAAGAAATTGAGCGCTTTGCCCAGTGTGCTAAGTTAGAAAATTCCCCAGTACGGTTCATTAGTATAGCAAGACTGCTGCATTGGAAAGGACTTCATTTGGGAATGCAAGCGTTCGCCACAGCAGATTTACCTGATGATGCTGAGTATTGGATTTTGGGAGAAGGGCCTGAAAAAAAAAGATTGCAAGCCTTGGCAAAGAAACTTAATATTGCCCAGCGAGTTAAATTTTGGGGACAGTTGTCTAGGGATGAAACCTTAAGTAAACTCAGCGAGTGTCATGTATTGCTTCATCCTAGCCTACATGACTCTGGGGCATTGGTTTGCTTGGAAGCAATGGCGGTAGGTTGCCCAGTGATTTGCTTAGATTTAGGAGGCCCTGCTGTCCAAGTGACTGAAGAAACTGGTTTAAAGATACCAGCTCAAACCCCAGAACAGGTAGTAAGTAGTCTAGCTGATGCAATCAGCTGCTTGGCTAAAGATTCACAGTTGCGATCGCAAATGGGTCAAGCAGGGCAAAAGCGGGTGAGAGAAAACTTTTCCTGGGAAAAAAAGGGTCAGCAGTTACTGAAACTTTACGAAACAATCCTCACTCAGAAATCCGTTCAGGAGTTTTGCACTTCTCATCGGCATTAAAAGCAGGCAGGAGGAATTAGAAAATAAATGCACATTCTCACTGTACATAACAAATATCAAATTCGTGGTGGGGAAGACGAATCCCAAGAATTAGAACGGCGGACTTTGCAAGAATATGGCCATCAAGTTGACCTATACGAAGAAGATAACAATCGTGTTAAATCTCTTAATTCAGTGCAAATGGCGCTACGAACAATCTGGTCAACAGAAGCTTACCAAGTAGTCAAACAAAAACTCCAAAATTCTACCTACAATATCGTTCACATCCAAAATTTCTTTCCCTTAATTTCCCCCTCAGTTTATTACGCAGCCAAGGAACAAGGGGTTGCTGTGATCCAAACTTTACGAAATTACCGCCTGCTGTGTCCTAATGCGCTGTTTTTTCGCAATGGACAAGTGTGTGAAGACTGTTTGGGAAAATTTATTCCTTATCCTGGTGTTCTACATGGTTGCTATCGAGAGAACAAGATGGTGACTGGGGGTGTGGCCGCAATGCTAACTGTGCACCGGGCGATGAACACTTGGACACAAATGGTAGACATTTATATCACTTTGACCGAGTTTGCACGGCAAAAAATGATTCAAGGTGGTATGCCCGCAGAGAAAATTGTAGTCAAGCCGAATTTTGTCCATCCCGATCCCGGTTTAGGAGAAGGACGGGGTAATTATGCCCTTTTTGTGGGAAGACTTTCTGTGGAGAAGGGGCTGGATACACTACTTGCTGCTTGGGAAAAATTGGGTGGAAAAATACCACTGAAGATTATTGGCGATGGCCCGCTATCAGAAGAAGTCATCGCAGCAGCAAAAAAAAATCCACAAGTGGAATGGTTAGGACGCAGACCAATGACAGAGGTATATACTCTGATGGGAGAGGCGATGTTTTTAGTTTTCCCATCCAAATGGTATGAAACCTTTGGTCGTGTTGCAGTTGAAGCGTTTGCTAAAGGTACTCCGGTGATTGCGGCCAATATTGGTGCGATCGCAGAGTTAGTGGAATCTGGTCGAACAGGATTGCATTTTCGCGCTGGTGATGCAGAAGATTTAGCAGCCAAAGTGGAGTGGCTTTTAGCCAACCCAGCCAAGCTGGCTCAAATGCGTCAAGAGGCAAGGGCTGAATTTGAAGCGAAGTACACTGCCGATCGGAACTATCAAAAACTAATGGAGATTTACATCCAGGCTCAAAATCTCAAATAAAATTAGGTACTGAAGTTTTGGTGAATTCACATTCAGCGTGAATTATGATTTTTTATTGTATGTAAAGGGGAAGAGATGACCATAGGTATCGGGGTTTCCAAAAAACAGGAAGGATACATCAAGAGTTCTCTTCTCATACTCATAGCATTTGCTACTGCTTTTTTCCCTCGGATTATTAGTTCTATAGGTGCGCCATCACCAATAAATTTTGTTCACTTCGCAATGGTTCCACTTGCCTGTGGCATTGTCATCACTACAACTCGGGTCAAAAATAAAAGTCAAATATCAGTAGTCAAATCAATCATAATTGCTGTTTTTATCTTGCTGGCTGTCATGACTGCCAGTGCCCTGCTCAATCAAGCCGGAGTTATTAATATCTTCTTGGCATTAATGTTGCTGGGTGAACCGTTTATATTACTTGTAGCGATTCTTTGTATTCCTGTTTCTTCAAAAAATATCAAAAGATTAAGAATCTGGATCACAGGCTTTGGTTGTATAAATATATTTTTAGCTCTTGCTCAACACCTTTTAATTCAAGTTGGTATCCTTAAGGTCACTGATATGACTAGAGAGGATAATGTCCAAGGAGTTTTCTATCTTTCTGGTGCTGGTCATGTTGTCAGTGCTTCTGTTTCCATGTCGTTTGGTTTATATTATTTCGTCAGCGCCAAAACTGCTCCAATGTGGTTGCGATGTTCTGTTTTAGGCGCTGCATTTATGCAGCTTATATTCGCCGATGCCAAACAGGTATTAATGGTGTGGTTGGTAGCTTGGTTAATCTTGATATTGACTAAACTAAAAGATATAAAAGTGGTTATACAGTATGCGATCGCTGCACTTGTGGTTGGTTTTGTCCTATTTTGGTGCATAGAAAATCTAGAAGCCTTTCGTGCCTTCAAAACCTGGATGAGACCAGAAATTTACGGTCCTAATGGCGAAGCTACTTTAATGAAGACAGCAGCATTTAGGATTATTCCTTCATATTACAAATCACTCTTCAATTGGTTACTTGGTCTTGGCCCTGGCCATACTATTGGAAGATTAGGAGGGTGGATGTTAAAAGACTATGGAGATCTTTTAAAACCATTAGGCGCTACCATTCATCCAGCTAGTGAGGCGGTTTGGTCTGTATGGCGAGGACATTGGCTTGATTCCAGCTTTTTCTCTCCTCTTTGGGGCTGGGCAGCAATGTGGGGTGATTTTGGATTCCTCGGTTTGGCAACTTACCTGTATCTGTGCTCTATTGTATGGCGTCGGGTTTGCTTGGACGATTTTTCTAAGTTTTTGATGCTGACTGTAATGATTTTCGGATGTATTTTCACTCAGATGGAAGAACCTGGATTCATGCTCTCTGTAGCTAGTTTAATTGGTTTGCGATGGCAAGATTTAAAAATGATGAAGCAATTGCGTTTTCAGAATACTGCCTACCTAGGTTCAAATACAAACGCTGAACAGGTTCGGAATTTATAAGTTATACCATTTTGAATTTGAGCTTTTAGACTTTAGATTGTGAAATATTTAGTGGTAATTGCTTTTGACTATCCATCTGTCGCAATCATTTTGTACGGTTGGTATAATAATTTGGAAATGAAATATTCTTAAATGCTTGGTACAGCTTTACGTAAAATCGTAGCTTTTTTAAACGCAGAGGGGAGGCAGCGCGTTGCGGGGGTTCCCCCCGTTGTAGCGACTGCCGTCGCGCAGAGTAACCGCAGAGGCACGCAGAGTATTTTCAAAAATAATTCGCTGCAAATTAATGAAATGCTGTACTTAGCATCTATCAATTATTATTAAAAAATGTTTATTTATGCTGACTTAATTCTTATTTTTTTGTAGATAATAACCATCCTAAAAAAGATTGAAAATACAAAAATTTATTTTGAAATTGTTCTCTCACTCTAATTTGATAGATAGTTCGAGCCATGACTTTTTTTGGCGTACAGTCTATATTAAGATGTTCCTGACAAATCTCTGAAGCTAGAGAACTCACTTCAGAATCAGCTGTTATTTGTTGTAAAACTTCAACTGGTAGGGTAATTCCAGTCAGATGATGAGCTAAGAAAAGACCTAAAAATAACATTCTTTTGCAGTCAAATTCATTAGCCTGCTGGATAATTTTTTGCCAATTAATTTCTGGGTTAACTCGGATGAGTTGAGCAATATCGAAAGGCCAACTTAGTCTCTGCCAACGATGTCTAGAACCATGCACGCACAGAATGAGAAGCCAATCTTCTAGTGGTAGATTAGAAATTGTCATGCCCGCAAAAGAAAAAGGCTTGAGGTTTTTCCAAAAGTCTTTGGGTTCAATGGGGGATGTATATTGCGGTGTAATTCTCCAGTGAACTTCTAATAAAATACTCTTGTCATAATCAATAAAATCATAAGTGTGTTCGCCTTTAGATTTGAGATAGGCAATTTCCTCAGCTTCGGTAAATTCAAATTTTGGTTTATATCCATTAGCAACTAGCACTTTCTTAACACTTAAAATATCTTGCTGTTGCACTATGATATCCAAATCACAAAACTGCCGCAGCGCAACATTGCCGTATAGTGATGTAGTCAAAACAGGGCCTTTATATGGAACAGCCGAGATCCCATGTTCTTGTAGAAGACGTAGGATTTTGACTAATTCTCCAGTTAACAGTAAATTGTGTTGAGCATTTGCGTAGAAAAGGTTTCGGAGTTGATTGAGAACATCTTCGGGAATCAACTCTTGTGCGATCGCGTTGAGATTAGTATACAAAAGCGGCATAAACCCGTGCTTATATGCATTGCCGATCGCCTCTTGCCAGTCTATGTCTGTTTGTTGAATTAAGGTTCTAATTTGGTTCGCGTTGTCGTCATCCACATCGGTACGCGCACAATATAGAATCAACTGCATTTCAGGACGAATATCGATACCTAAAATTTTGTTTTGAGGTTGTGCTAGAGTTGGCATTTTGATAATTAGCTGTATTACTTAAGTGTGTTTTATCTATGGACGTTGCTAAATCGAGGTATGAATTTTGTAGAAGCAATTCATGAATTGCTTCTACGGCAGTAGATTGTAAATCTCATGTTAACAGTTTCATACTTTCAATCAGCAACACCTATCTACGATCAGTGTGTGTGCAAGGATGATATTTTTAATTCTTCAGCAGACTCTATCTTCTGTGATGGTTATTTTTTATCTCCCATTGCCAAGTAGCTACCGTACACATGCAATAAAGGAAAATAGTAGCCAAGATATCGTGAAACCTTACCACTACCATAGACTTTTATGCGAGAAAAGCCTATCATCTTGAGCTTCCATTTCAACGCATCATGAAAATGCTGGGAAACATGACTTTCATCATCTAAAACGCTTTCACCGCGAATTTTTTTCTTGATATCTAGAGGATTGGGAGTTGTGAGCAAAAATCTACCCCCAATCTTCAAAACTCTAAATACCTCCGCCAGAGTCTTGTCAACATCTATTGGATATAAATGTTCAATAAATTCTCCGGCGACAACCACATCAAAAGTGCGATCGCCACAAGGAATATTTGTTGATAAACCGTGAATGCCTTCTTGATAAGCTTGGCTAGGTAGCCGTTCTAACCTATCTTTAACACAATCGAGTCCAGAAATTTGCAAACTTTGATTGAGACTTTTTAAAACTTGACCACCTTTGCCAGTATTGCATCCTATATCAAGGACAGTACGTACATTGGCAGGAAGAAAGTGATAAAACTGGCGATAGCGTTCTTCTGTAAAAGGGTCACGTTCGCTAACGACCTGTTGTAAATTTATTTCCTCATACTTAAGCATGGTTGACACCTCTAAATAACACTTCGCAAGCAAAAGGCCTCTTAATTACTTTTCCAAAACTAGCTAATTTTAAACAATTCCACTTTCCATTACCGGGCTTGCACTAGATTCCATTTGTGCTTTCCAAGATTGGGCATACAGACCATCTAAAGCTAGCAATTGATCGTGGCTACCAGATTCGACAATCTGACCATCACGCATTACATGAATAATGTCTGCTTGCATTGCCAAGGTGAAGCGATGGGTAATCACAATTGCCATACGACCTCTGGCCAAAGTGCGGAAACGTTCTAACCAATCGTATTCGGCCCAGGGGTCCATAGCGCTAGTCGGTTCATCTAAAATCACGATTTGAGCGCGTCTAAAAAATGCCCGCGCTAGTGCCAAACGCTGCCATTGACCACCACTTAAATCGGTTCCCTCTGGAAACAACTTACCTAACATGCTCTGATAACCCAAGGGTAAGCGCATAATTTTATCGTGGATACCCGAGGCTTTTGCAGCTGCTTCAATCTCTGCTTGATTGAATTCTGCTGAGATATCACCCAAAGCGATATTTTCTCCAGCACTGGTGTGGTAGTGAATTGGAGATTGGAACAAAACAGTAATTAATCTGCGAAATTCTTGCACAGCAAAGTCACGCACATCAATGCCGTCTAGTTCAATTCTTCCCGACTCAGGGTCATAAAAACGGCACAAAAGCTTAATGAGAGTACTTTTTCCAGCACCATTATCACCAACGATCGCCACTATTTTCCCAGCTGGAATCGTCAAGTTAAAATTCTCTAACACAGGTTCCGTACTACCGGGGTAACGGAAAGTAACCTGCCGAAATCTAATTCCCTGTTGGGGTTTTACGGGTACGGCGATGGGTTTGGCAGGATCGACAATTTTGGGCTGGATCTGTAAAAACTCAAACAAGTTACCAATAAACAAGCCATTGCGATAAATTTTTCCCAGATTGCTTAGTAATTCCTTGACAATACCTTGTCCCTGATTGAATGCCTGGTAAAACAGAGCTAGATCCCCGAGAGTGAGAATACCTAGTAATACTTGCCGCCCCATCCAAGCTAACGCCCCACCAGTAATAATCAGTGCGACGATCGCAGCAACAAAGCGACCTAAAGTTTGTAATTTTAATAACTGAAATTGTTCCTTGACAAGTCGTCGGCGCAAACTCCGATAAGACGACTGGAAATAATTCGCAAAGTCAAATAACCGTACTTCCGCCGCTGTAGAACTGTTTGTGAGCAAATAGTCATAATACATTAACCAGCGGCGATCGGTTGTTGTCCGCTGTGACCATTGATATTGAATTTTGCTGAGATACATTAATACATAGAATGCCGGTAAAGCACTGATGATTAAAATTGTGGGTAGCCATAGCCCGTAGGGAAGCAAGATTGCTGCCATAGCAAACAATGTGATGCTGTTTTGCAGCAAAGTGCCCGCGCTTTCTAGTAATGCTAGCGATCGCCCACTTGCCCCTTCCCGTGCCCGATTAAGTTTGTCATTATACTCAGAATATTCATAAAAGCCATAATCCACGCTCACTGACTGTTTGTGAATCAAACCAGTGATATAGTCCCCTACCAATTCTGATTGAGCAGTGCGAATCCATTCACCAGAACTGTTCAAAAACTCTCCTACTATCATGATGCCCGCCATCAACGCCACTGGCATAAGAATCTTCTGAATACTTGCCGCAGAAATACCGCTACCAGCAACTACGACTAGATTATCAACTACCTGTCGGGTGAGAGTAATTGAGATAGCTGGAAGCAATCCTTGCACCAGTAACATCACCATCCAAGCGATCGTCCAGTAACGAGATGCCGCCCAGACAAGGCTAAGAGTTTTTATTAAATCGCTTAGTAAAGTATTTGCACTACGAAGTTTGCTCTTCAAGATATCAAAACCCTGCAAATTCAATCTTTGGTGGCTAAGGAATAACTAGAGGAAGTTTGATCAACGTTCCTGCTATCATCTTGTGCTGTCAGTTGGGCAATATCATCTTCAACTAACTTCACTAAATCTGGTAAATCTTCTAAGGAAGGTTTACGAGTAAAACGACAGAAACTTACACTTTGAATTAACTGAGTACAAAGATGTAAATGGCTAGTGACAAATTCTTTCTCTGTTAATAAGTTCATGGCGCGGGTATGACGCACCAGTTCCACAAAGGCTTCTTGGGGCTGGATTTTGGTAATCGCATGCTCACTTCCCTTATCCAACACGTAAATCCTTTGTAGTGGTAGCGGAGTTTGCTGGAAACCGCGAGTAAATTTGTAAGATAGTTTTGGCGCGTTTTGGTAAATTGGCGATAAGCTTTTGGTATCGTGTCCCAAAGAACTTAAGGCTTCTGGAAACACTTTAAACTGAGGATAGGCAGGAAAAACTATCGCCTGCCTTCCTTCAAGTTGGATGGGCAGTACATCATCTGTTAAAACAGAGTAGCCGTGATTGTGAAAAGCTGTTGCCAAAGTAGACTTTCCCCAACCGGAACCACCCATAAACGCTACACCTTTGTTGTTGATGTCAATACAACTAGCATGTATAACTAGGAGTCCTCTCTGTCGCAGCAGTACGCACAATACAGGGCCTAGAAGTAGAGTGCGAATAAGCGCCTCGTCTACACCCGGTACAGTATTGATAACTATTTCCCGTCCGGAGTGAATAAAAAACTTACCTACTTCTGGTATTTCCCCCAAAAAACTTTTGCCACTCTCGTATTGCGTTGCGATCGCATCATCTATATTGCCAAACCGGACGATCGCATCTGGCTCACCCTCAGTTTCAATCAATTCGGGAAATTGCAATTCGGAAGCTATGCATAAGTTGTAGGCTTTATAAAATTTCATATCCTGACTTTCTTAAGTTGCGATCGCAAAAGAGATTTGCTCCAAATTCACCAAACATCTTGTGTCCGTTCAATTACACTCCTAGATAGTAAATCAGCATAGATATCTTGCACCCTTCTCAACAAGAGCCAGGGGCTGCTAATTCTCGTTACCAAGTTGAACCTGGTAACGAGGTTTCGAGATTTTGGAGGCTTTCCTTCAAAAAGGAAAACATCTGCTACTAGTGGTCTATCGCATTAGTTGTGATAAGTTGTTAAAGTTCGTAGTTAGGGCTTGAGCACCTTGAAATTGAGCGATAAATCGCTCACTACAAACTTCTCATAAACCTCTCATAATTAATGCGATGCTAGTACTTCACCGTATTAATTTTGACAGGTTGCCTCTTTCCGGATAACTTTTTAACAAAGCTTTTCAGAAAAAATTTATCTGTCATCATCTCTGTGGTGTTGTACTAGTCTATTATTTACAAAAGCAGAAGTTTTACTTCTGCATTAGTCCAGTTGAACTACCACAGAGACAATCCATCAAGTTGGTGTTGTCTCTGTGTCCCTTTCACTAAATAGTTTCTACAGCTTTAATCCCAAGATTGGGCTGATAGAACTATTTATTTACAATTCCCCAATCCACCTCCTTTACCATCGCAGAATACATCCCTTGAACCGAGGTCATTACCATCTGATACAGCATTGCCAGAGAAAAACAAAAAATCTTTCCTGGATTCACCACCAAGAATTTGTGTAATCTCGGCAACATCTCCGTGAAAAGTAAGTTGGGGAGCGCTGTATTGATTTTTCATGATATGTCTCCTGATTTTGAGTGTAAATTGATGTAGTTTGTAGACGGTAGTGCCCCATGCTTGGACTTACGGTGTAGCTTAAAGGTGATAAATATCGCTATATCTAAAACTACAGCCTGCCAAGAAGTGGAATTTACAATATTTTTTTAAGTAGTGATGTATAAAAATTCCAAACCACATCTTGCCAATCTTTGAGATTGGCAAGGTCACATACTGAGTATCAAGTTGAAAACTCAAAATGAGTGCTAAAACACCAATTTAGTGTTAGAACTGAAAGCTGAGAAAACAGATTAATCTTGACTTAGAAACACTAAAATTTTGTTGCTCCAACTCAAAAAAATCGCTCTCTGGGATTGATGAATTGGTGTTTTAGCAAATTGGTCAGAAGCCTGAGGTTATAGGTTTATATGATCTACTTCTTTGGGCACTTCTCTGGTAGACCGTTCTCATCGCACCTAAACAGAATACCGTCTACAGAACCCGTACCGCCAGTAAGACTAACGGTTCCGTTGGGGGAAGAAGCATTACCACTGAAGAATAAGAAATCTTCTCGTTTACTAGTACCAAACATTTGGGTAATAGCTTCTACACTGCCATGAGTAGTGAGTATGGGTGTGCTGTAGGTTTTTTTCATGATTTGAACTCCTGTTCTGTGAGAATTAGCTGATTAAAATTGAGGTGGTGTTCCTCGCTGCTTGGACTTACAGAGTGGCTTAGTAGTTCTAATCCACAACCTGCCAAGAATTTGGACTTAAGGAATGACTTTTTTGTAGTCAATCCACAAAGCAAGGCTGACCGCCTGCCAAACTGCCATACAGTCATCGTCACTAACTTGGTTTCCTGCTGAGTTCATCCGTTGATAAGCTGCTTGCAGGAAATCTAAGTTAATGTATTTTTCCAGATGCTTAACTTTGTGGGACATCACCTGATCGAGAATTTGGCGATCGCGGTTGAGTAACCCATCGTTAAAATTTGGCGACATATTTGTTTTTCCGCCACGCCACTGAATTTTTTCCGGAAGGATACCTGCTAAAGCACGACGCATCACCATTCTTCCCCATCCTTGGTATAACTTTTGCTCAGCGGGTAATGCTACACAAAATTCTATTAATCGCTTATCCATAAATGGATGGCGGGCTTCTAAAGAAAACATCGCCGCATATTGATCCATTTGTTCTAGGGTGTAGGCTAATATACCTTGATTTAAACTGCGCCAATGTTCTTCTTTTAACGTCAGCGGTGATTCGCGAGGAGGGTTTAACGTTTGAATTCGCTCATCTAGACGAATGCGTTCGGCAAAGTGATGGTTAACTAAGGGAGTCTCAGACAAAGAGGAATGAGAAGATGTTCTTTGTTTGTGCCCTCTCTTCCAAAATCGCTGTATTTGTTCCCAAATAGGTTTAATTCCGTGATAAATAATTAAAAGTTTGCGTGAAGCACCAAAATGCTTGTGAATTAGTTGCACTGCTCTAGCAAATTCTATCCATCGCCACTGCTTGACTAAATCCCGCAGGAATGGTAATCCATAATGCCGAAACACTGCATATGGTGAAATATTATGGTGTGGTGCAATGGCTTTTGCTTCCTGAATGAGAGTTTGCCATTTTCCTTGGCGTCCCAATTCTGTCAATCTAGCTACACCATGACTGACTGTGGTGTCACCATCAAAACCATCAAGGGAAATCCGCAATCCTAGTTCCTTGGCAGCGCAGTTCACTATCCAAGGATAGAAATGACTTGGCCCTAGTAAGGCTTCATCTTCATACTGAAAAATGCTATCTAGATTGGATAACGGACCGAACTCATCACCATGAACGTAGTGAGGAATGAGCCCTCCCTGTTCTAATACAGCATTGATAAAAGGACGCTCATCACATTCAGTAATTTTGTCAAAAATACTTGATATGGTGTGCAGTGGAGTTTTTCCAGTTTCCGCAAGTATATCCCGTGCCACACAGGTAACGGCAGAAGAATCTAACCCACCACTCAGGTGACTGACAACAGGGAAGGCGCTACGCAAACGACAACGTACCGCTTCTGTGAATATTTGCCGAAATTCCTCTGCGTAAGCTTCGTTGGAAGCTAAGCGAATCTCCCGGTGCAAATCAAGTGACCAGTAAGACCATAACTGTATTCCTGATTGACTGACCACCATACAGTGGGCAGGGGGAAGTCGCAAGATATCTTTATATGTAGTGATGGCTTTATCTTCCATCATCAATGCCAAATAATCGCCAATTCTCACCTCATCGAGTCGGCGCGGTACTTGCGGTAAACAAAACAGTGCCTTAATCTCTGAGGCAAATACAAAGGCTTTGCCTGGCTGATGGTGGTAGTAAAAAGGCTTGACTCCAAAATGGTCTCTAGCACAAAAGAGAATTTGTTTTTGCCGATCCCAAATCGCAAAGGCGAAATCACCCAGTAGATGCTCTGGGCATTGCTCACCCCATTTTTGATAAGCAGCCAAGATTATTTGACTATCCGTAATTTTATCAGGCGAACAGCTAAAAGCCTGTAACTTAGACAACAATTCTTCTCGGTTATCTAAGCGAGCATCTGATGTAATAACTAAATTCTCATATTGGTCAACTAAAGGTAACTTTTCTAGTAAAGACTCTGGTGTTGTCCACAGCAGGCGATGCGCGAAACCTACAGACTCTCCAACCCAGATATCTGCATCATCAGGACCCCGATGTGCCAGGACATCTACCATCTTCTCTAGATATTTGCGATTTACAGGAGAACCATCAAGATGGTAAGTTCCCATGATGCCACTCATAGTTTCACTCCTTCTAAGGATGGCAACGGGATAAAGCGGTAAAGATCCGAAAGATTACCGATTACAACTCTTCCCTGATGCTCAATCCAAGCATGAGCTTCTAGTTTTCCTAACTCTGTCTTGGCAACACCAATGCGAAGTTGTGATGCGTATCCGTACTGGTTCATAATTACATGGGTAGTCAAGGCACGAGCCAGACACTTGACACCAGGCATACAGCGAGTTACAGCGTTAACAGCCCAAATAATTTTGCTCAGGGTGACTTGGTTGGGAGAATGGGATCGCCTACTTGGTTGACTGATTTTTTCTAACAGCTTTAACAGGTTTCTAAACGGTAGCAACCACAGCCCTAACCTAACGCCACCTAGTAAGATTAAGGTTGTGACTAGAAGGTTGCGTTCTCCAGCCCCTAGCCTGAGTAACTTATGCAGCCGTCTCATTCGTGACATTGATTAATCCCGCACCAAACAAGTCTTCTAGTAATGCGATCGCATCGCGATCGCACTGCTCAGCTTCAACTTCATACTCTTGCAGCAGAACTGCCGTGATATCTTTCACGGTCTTCGGTTTTTGAATCAAATTCCAGATCCGCGCTCCTACCTCATTCAAACCATGATAAGTACCCGACTTGATATTGAGAATTACTGCTTCGCCGCCTAGATCGGAAGAGATTTGCTCAGCAGATGCTACTACTATTGAATCTTTTAAGATGTTACGCTCCAGTGTTTTTGAGTTCATATTCTCTACAATTTCCTTTGACTATATTAACTAGCTGTGCAGTGAGTACTGTATAAACTAACCATATTATTCAGTGCTTATCCGGATGCTTTTGTCAAAAATGTGAAAAATTTTTCCAAGCTTTGCGCGACACACGTAGCTGTATATTGCTGATTTTCTTTGTAAACATCTAAAAATGCGAATATTCAAACAGTGTTTAAATTGCTACTAGAAAGTAAAAATTTGAATTTGACAAGTCTAGTCACTAGAATTTTGCAGTCAGTGATTTCAGCAAATATGTACTGAAACAGTTTTGTATAGTTAGCCCTGGTATAATGTATTGAAATTTCTTATATTAATCTGCGGTTTTTATTTACGCAGAGGTAGATATTCGTAAAGATAAACTGCCCTGGATATGGGAGATGCTTGTACTCTATCTTAAGATAGAGTATACAAAATACTATCCTTATACGTAAACTTCATCAGAAAAACACAATTGGATTAACCTTAGGTAAAGCAGTACGTATCCTTCCCGATCTGCCTATCTGTTAAGATATTCACTCACAAGCTCAACTTTGAACCTCAAAGGCTTAAATTTCACCTTCATACGCTCAGTTGATGCGATCGCACTTTTGCCAAGGATTTACTTTTTAGGATTAATATAATCGCAGAGATGGCGATCGCTCACCCAAAATTTTTAAGGGGCTTCCAAATAAAAAAATATCCAGTGTTGCTGAATAATGGGATGAATGAAGTTGACGCACCAGACGCACCAGACACGGCGATTATTGAGTCATGCAAATTCCAAAATTATCCCGCAATTATGCAACGTCAAATATCCTATCGCTCGCAAGACAAGAAAGATAAGGAGGACAAGGGAAGGAGGAAGAAATTGTGTGGGATGTAGGATTTGGATAATTTATTTTTTGGAGTTCCCTAAGAAAAGGTAAAAAAGCGATTAAACGCGCTCAACGCCTGATTTAGTCGTACTTATACCTAGATTTCAGTAAAATCTTCTTACTCAAGTGATAATTTCAATGCTTGTTGAAGTCCTATGTAAGATAAAAGTATTAGCCTCACTTAACAATCACCAATGACCTCGACCCTGCTGAAATTTCCTCGTCTGAATGCGCCTAAGCTACACCAGTTACCGAATGGTTTAACAATCATAGCGGAGCAAATGGCGGTGGAAGCAGTTAACCTAAATTTGTGGGTTAACGTTGGTTCAGCCGCAGAAGCGGATGCGATTAACGGCATGGCTCATTTTTTAGAGCATATGATTTTTAAGGGGACTGAGCGACTGATAAGCGGCGAGTTTGAACGTCGGATAGAAGAGCGGGGTGCTGTTACGAATGCTGCTACTAGCCAGGATTATACTCATTACTACATCACCACTGCTCCCAAAGACTTTGCTGAACTTGCCCAGTTGCAAATTGATGTAGTAACTAATGCTAGTATTCCTGACGATGCCTTTGAACGAGAGCGATTAGTTATTTTAGAAGAAATTAGACGTTCTGAAGATAATCCTCGCCGCCGCACTTACAGAAGAGCAATGGAGACGGCGTTTGAGAGACTACCATACCGGCGTCCGGTATTAGGGCCAGAAGAGGTAATTTCTCAACTCCGACCTCAACAAATGCGTGATTTTCACGCTACTTGGTATAAACCCCAGTCAATTACTGCTGTAGCTGTGGGTAATTTGCCAGTGGAAGAATTAATTGAAATTGTCGCCGACGGATTTACACAAACCAATAACCACCAACCAACAACCAACAAACAACAACCAACAATTGCTCCCGAACCTCCGTTTATTGAAATTATCCGGCATGAATTTGTTGACGAAAGTCTCCAGCAAGCACGGCTAGTAATGGTTTGGCGAGTTCCAGGGTTAGACCAACTCAATGAAACTTATGCCTTGGATATTTTGGCAGCAATTTTAGGACATGGGCGGACATCGAGACTGGTAAGGGATTTGCGCGAAGAACAAGGACTGGTTTCCCATATTTCTGTGAGCAATATGACTCATAAACTACAGGGAACATTTTATATTTCTGTCCATTGTCCAGTAGAAAATATTGCTGCTGTGGAAGAAGCGATCGCTCAACATATTAGAAGACTGCAAACAGAGATAGTCAAAGCATCAGAAATCGATCGCGTGTGCAAACGAGTAGCGAATAGGTTTATTTTTGGTAACGAAACACCAAGCGATCGCGCTGGTTTGTATGGCTATTATCAGACCTTGGTAGGAGATTTGGAACCAGCCTTTGACTATCCAAATCACATTCAAGCACAGGATGTAAATGACCTAATGCAAGCCGCTCAAAAGTATCTTTCCCCGGATGCTTACGGCGTGGTTGTGCTTAAGCCACATAGTTAGTGGTTAGTGGTGAGCTAGCGCGGTCTTGGGGGTTCCCCCCATGAGCGACTAGCGAACCCGAAGGGTTAGTGGTTAGTAGTTAGTGGTTTACTACTTCCCCACTCCCCCCATCTCCCCAAGTTCCCTATTTCCCAATTTCATCATGTGGACTGATATTGATGCCCATATTAGCCAAGTTACTGGCGAAAAATTCCACTCTTCACAACGACGTTCAGTTGGTGGTGGGTGTATCAACCAAGGTTATGCTGTCTCTGATAGCAAGCGTACCTACTTCATCAAGCTCAACCAAGCTTCTCAAGTTGCCATGTTTGAAGCAGAGGCGGTGGGTTTAGAACAAATGTTTGCCACAGCTACCATCCGGGTTCCCAAACCAATTTGCTGGGGTACAGCTGGTAATTCTGGCTACTTGGTGTTGGAGTGGCTAGAAATGGATTCGGGTAATAGCAAAGCCTGGGAAGAGATGGGGCGCAAGTTGGCACAGATGCATAAAGCTACCAGTCAGAGCGGTTTTGGCTGGGATATAAATAATACAATCGGTTCTACACCCCAAATCAATACCTGGACATCCGATTGGGCAGAATTTTTTGGCAAACATCGCCTTGGTTATCAATTTCAGTTGGGAAGGCGGCGAGGAGGTCGTTTTCCACAAGCAGAAGAGTTACTAAAAGCTATTCCCGAACTCTTGGCACACGATCCACAACCTTCTTTAGTACATGGTGATTTATGGGGAGGTAATGCTGGCTGTACCGTACAAGGAGAGCCAGTGATTTTCGATCCTGCCACTTACTTTGGGGACAGAGAAGTTGATATTGCCATGACCGAACTTTTCGGTGGTTTCCCTGCGGCATTTTATCGGGGTTATGATGAAGTGTTTCCCCTAGATCCAGGATATGAAAAGCGGAAGACTTTGTATAACTTGTATCACATTATCAATCACTTCAATTTGTTTGGAGGTGGGTATGAATCGCAAGCTAACAGTATGATTGCAAGGATTTTGCGTTAACCAAGCCTATAAAGCGATCGCTTTTATCAGAGTTTTTTCAAAAATAAAATAGAAACCTTATATGTAAAAATAGATATCTGAGTAGGTCGGCGTAAATAATTAAAGGTATGTAGTAAGCGCTGTCTTCGCTGTAGACGCAAAGCGGCTTCTCGCAGAGTAGCCCTTACTATAAGCTAATTTCCAATTTTTACTTTTCTTTACATAGTTTGATTTTTTCTCACCTACTTACTTGTAATCGCTGAAATTATAATGATTTTTATAAGAAAAATTTTGCGATAAGTCTTTTTAACTAAAAAACCCTAATTATAAAAAATTCTCGAACCAATACCCCAAAAAATTTTCTTTATTTCTCGAAATACCTGCTCAGTAGTAGTTTTTCTATTTGAGTACATTCGTAATTAACATGGATAATCACTTTTTTTAAAGTGAGATACTATGCATGGTTTTGCTAATGCAACCTAGTTAATAGCAGAAAGCAGGAGGCATTCCTACTCTAAGGGAAAGCCTTTAGCGTACGGGAATGAAAAATTAAAAATTAAAAATTCGAGCGATTCAATTTTTAATTTTTTATTCTCAATTTTTCATTCTTTAGGGGGCAAAAGGCAGCTATGCTGGAGGAAATTAATGAACAAAACCTTTGCAACCATCGATGGGAATGAGGCTGTAGCCCGTATTGCTTACCGCTTAAGTGAAGTCATAGCCATTTATCCCATCACTCCCTCTTCAGCAATGGGTGAATGGGCAGACACTTGGTCGGCAGATGGTCGTCCCAACCTGTGGGGTATGGTTCCGAGTGTAATTGAGATGCAGAGTGAAGGAGGAGCTGCTGCTGCTGTACATGGGGCGTTGCAAACGGGTTCCCTGACAACTACCTTCACCTCATCGCAGGGATTATTATTAATGATTCCTAACTTGTACAAAATGGCAGGTGAATTGACTGGTGTCGTTATCCATGTTGCAGCCCGTTCTCTGGCTACCCATGCTTTATCAATTTTTGGCGACCATAGTGATGTCATGGCAGCCCGTGGTACTGGCTTTGCCCTGCTGTGTTCTGCCTCGGTGCAGGAAGCGCACGACTTTGCCCTTATTGCCCAAGCTGCTACTCTGGTGGCGCGAGTGCCGTTTATGCACTTTTTTGACGGCTTTCGCACTTCTCATGAAATTCAGAAAGTGCAACTGTTAAAAGACAACGACATTCAAACACTAATTGATCCGGAATTAATACTTGCCCACCGCGATCGTGCTTTAAGCCCAGACCATCCAGTGTTGCGGGGAACAGCCCAAAACCCCGATGTCTACTTCCAAGCCCGCGAACGCGTTAACCCTTACTACGATGCCTGTGCCAAAATTGTTCAGCAAGTCATGGATAAATTTGGAGAACGCACAGGACGGTATTACCAAATTTATGAATACCACGGAGCAAGGGATGCCGATCGCGTTATTGTGCTGATGGGTTCAGGCTGCGAGACAGTGCATGAAACTGTTGATTACCTCAATGCCCGTGGCGAAAAAGTAGGTGTAGTGAAAGTGAGGCTCTATCGCCCCTTTGACGCCCAACGGTTTGTACAAATTTTACCAAAAACAACAAAGGCGATCGCAGTTCTCGATCGCAGTAAAGAACCTGGAAGCATCGGAGAACCGATGTATTTAGATGTGGTCGCAGCTATCAATGAAGCTTGGAGTGGAGGAGATGAAGATGATCGAGGAAGTGGGAGAACTTCTTGCCTCCTCCGTCCTAAAATCGTCGGTGGTCGCTACGGTCTTTCCTCCAAAGAATTTACCCCGGCGATGGTGCGGGCAATTTTCGACAATCTGGCACAACATTACCCGAAAAACCACTTTACTATTGGTATCAACGACGACGTTAGCCACACTTCCCTAACCTTCGACTCTAACTTCTCTACCGAAGCAGATAACGTTGTTCGAGCAATGTTCTATGGGTTGGGTTCTGATGGCACAGTGGGTGCAAACAAAAACTCGATCAAAATTATTGGCGAAGAAACTGACAACTACGCCCAAGGCTATTTTGTCTACGACTCGAAGAAATCTGGCTCGATGACCGTCTCTCATCTGCGTTTCGGCCCGCAGCCAATTCGCTCTACCTACCTGATTGACAAAGCTAATTTCATTGGTTGCCATCAGTGGGTACTTCTGGAACGTGTGGATGTGCTCAAAGCTGCTGTGCCTGGGGCAACATTTCTACTTAATAGTCCCCACGGTGCCGATACTGTCTGGCAACATTTACCAATTGGAGTGCAGCGGCAGATTATCGAGAAAAAACTAAAATTTTATGTTATTGATGCTACTAAAGTTGCCCGTGAGAGTGGCATGGGTGGACGAATTAATACAGTAATGCAAGTATGCTTTTTTGCCTTAGCAGGGGTTTTACCCCAGGAGGAAGCGATCGCCAAAATTAAGCAGGCAATTGCAAAGACTTACGGTAAGAAAGGGGCGGAAGTTGTCCGCATGAATTTGCAAGCAGTAGACCGGACGCTGGAAAATTTTCATAAGGTCGATGTTCCCAGATGGGGAGATGCAGAGAGGGGGAAGGGGGGGGCCCCACTTTGTGGGGATAAGGGGCAATGGGGTGATGGGGTGATGGGGAGATGGGGAGAAATCCAAAATCTTGCGAGTGCGCCGGAGTTTGTGCGAGAAGTTCTCGGTAAAATGATGGCTTGGCAGGGGGATGAGTTACCTGTGAGTGCCTTACCAGTAGATGGCACTTTTCCCACAGGTACCTCTCAATGGGAAAAACGCAATATAGCAATAGAAATTCCTGTTTGGGAACCCGATGTCTGCGTACAGTGCAGTAAGTGTGTGATGGTTTGTCCCCATGCTGCGATTCGCAGCAAGATTTATACAGTAGGTGAGTTAAATAAAGCTCCTGTTACCTTCAAATCAACCCATGCCAAAGATAAAGACTTTGCCGGACAGCAATTTACCATCCAGGTAGCACCGGAAGACTGTACGGGATGCGGTATTTGCGTAGATATTTGTCCTGCTAAAAATAAATTACAGCCAGAAAGCAAGGCGATTAATATGAAACCGCAGCTACCTTTGCGGGAGCAAGAGCGGGAAAATTGGAATTTCTTTTTAAATTTACCAAACCCTGATCGACGCCAACTAAAACTCAATCAAATTCGCCAACAACAACTGCAAGAACCATTGTTTGAATTTTCTGGTGCTTGTGCGGGTTGTGGCGAGACGCCTTATTTAAAATTATTAACACAACTATTTGGCGATCGCGCTATGATTGCTAACGCCACAGGTTGTTCTTCTATCTATGGCGGTAATCTGCCCACAACTCCTTGGACAAAGAACAGTGATGGTAGGGGGCCTGCATGGTCTAATAGTTTATTTGAAGATAACGCCGAATTCGGTTTTGGCTTTCGCCTCTCCCTCGATAAACATGCTGAATATGCTACCCAATTGTTGCTGGAATTGGGGAATGGGGAATGGAAAAGGGGGAAGGGGGAAGGGGGAATGGGAAATGGAAAAGATTTTCAAAAGCTTATTCCGCCTGATTTGGTTCAGTCTATACTAAATGCTCCCCAAAATACTCAAGCAGACATATATGAGCAAAGACACAGAATAGCATTATTGAAACAACTATTAGATGAAATTTTGATTGATGTAGAGACGCGCTATGGTGCGTCTCTACAAATAAAATCCCAAATCCAAAATCTTAAATCCCTTGCTGACTACCTTGTTAAAAAGAGTGTCTGGATTGTTGGCGGTGACGGTTGGGCATATGATATCGACTTTGGCGGACTTGATCATGTACTTGCCAGTGGTCGCAATGTGAATGTTCTGGTAATGGATACAGAAGTATATTCCAATACAGGTGGTCAATCTTCCAAAGCAACTCCACGAGCTGCTGTTGCCAAGTTTGCTGCCAGTGGTAAGCCAGCCGCCAAGAAAGATTTAGGACTAATCGCCATGAGCTACGGTAATGTCTACGTGGCAAGTGTAGCATTAGGCGCACGAGATGAGCATACCCTCAAGGCGTTTTTAGAAGCCGAAGCCTACGACGGGCCATCGCTAATTATTGCCTACAGCCATTGCATTGCCCACGGCATCAATATGACCACAGCGATGAGCAACCAAAAAGCATTGATAGAATCAGGTCGCTGGTTGCTGTATCGGTACAATCCAGAGTTGCGAAAACAGGGTAAGAATCCCTTGCAGTTGGATATGCGACAGCCGAAGCAGTCACCAGAACAATCAATGTATCAAGAAAATCGCTTCAAAATGCTTGCTAAGAGCAAACCCGAACTCGCCAAAAACTTACTGCAACAAGCACAAGCGGAAGTAAATGCACGTTGGCAGTTGTATGAGTACCTGGCAGCACGCCCAATAGGATAGGGTGAGAGTTAAGAATTTAAAGACCATCCCAAACTCGTAGGCTGTTCATAAACTCGCTTTAAGGTATTCACATCTCTTGGAGAAATTGGCGGCGGGTTGCGAACTTGAGAAAAGTATAAAGCATCGCTTTGTAGCGGACTATGTCCCCATATTCCCAAGGCGTGGCCTAGTTCGTGGCGAGCAGCAGCTAAAAGGTATTTACCTGTTTGGCTGGGACTTAATAGAATCGTAAAACGATGGTATAAATTTTGATTTTTATTATATAAATCGCAAGTAGTTTGGGCAGAACGCGCACGGGGAATTTTACTACCAGGAGAAGTTTGCAGAGGAGGAGCTTTTCTGATAACTGTGATATCAGCTACTTCTGGTTTTTCGATTACTTGTAGAGGTAAATAAGCGCTCCAATCCCGGACAGCTTGTAAAACTTCGTTGACCCATGCTTCCGCTTGCTTGGCGTCTATTGTTTTTGGAGTTTCTACGTAAACTTTAACGGGAAATTGCGACCAAATTAAATAGCCTACTTGCGTTGGTGCAATTTGAGAGAAGTAGTCATCACTGTTTGTACTATCTTGCCAGTTTGCTAGTGTTGGCGGTAGGGGATGGGATTTGGCGGGAGGTAGGGAGGTGGGGTGATGGGGAGGTGGGGTGTAGACGCGCAAGCGGCTTCCCGTAGGGTAGGGGTGATGGGGAGGTGGGGAGAGTGGGAGAGGGGGAGAGTATGAAAAATTAGCAAATGACTGCGCGTTAGTCAAGATAACGAGCAGTCCTGTACTAATAGCCAATCCTATAATTGCCAGTAAACGTCGCCAAAGGAAAATTGTTGAGATGTTGGTTGTTGTAGAGACGTGCCATGGCACGTCTCTACATTGGTTAGTGGTTGCTTGTCTCCTCATCTCCGGTTCTCCCCATCTCCCCATCCCTATTTGGGGAGCCAACCAGCACTCAAAACCACGGATAAACCGAGAAAAACGACTGTCAGCGCCCATGTAACTCGGTTCAATGTGTTTTCTGCACTTTTGGTACTGCTAAACAACTGGGCTTGTCCGCCAATGGCTCCGATGCCATCTCCTTTGGGGCTATGCAGTAACACTAAGACAATCAAAGCGATCGCCGAAAAAACCCAAATGCCTTGTACGATGTTAGAAACGGTCATAGTAGCAATGTAGTTATGAATTATGAATTATGAATTATGAATCGTATTAAATTCTCATTCATAATTCACATTATTAACTTTTTACAGTCTAACTTCCACGGGAGTGCGAGATAATTTTACTTCATACTCTGTGGGTTGTAGCAGCGATCGCCCTGTCATTTCTGGTGGCTGAGGCAGCTGTAAAATCTGCAAAATCGTAGGGGCAATGTCGGCTAACTTGCCATCGCTTCGCAAGGCAACATTTCCGCCATGTCCGGGAATTTTTGCTTGTTCTCCTTCCACGACGATTAGAGGAACTGGGTTGGTAGTGTGGGCTGTCCAGGGATTTCCCCTCTCATCGATCATATGTTCGGCGTTGCCGTGGTCAGCAGTAATAATTGCTGTACCTCCAGCTTTGCTCACACTTGCCAGCAGGCGTGCTAAACAGCTATCCACAGTTTCTATGGCTTGAATCGTAGCTTCCATCTTACCTGTGTGTCCCACCATGTCTGGATTGGCATAGTTAATCACAATTAAGGAGTAGATGCCCTTTTCAATCGCTGCTACTGCTATGTCTGTAACTGCTTCGGCTGACATGTTTGGTGCTTTGTCATAAGTAGCAACCATCGGACTGTTTACTAGTTCCCGGTCTTCTCCTGGGAAAGGTTCCTCTAGTCCGCCATTCAAGAAGTAGGTGACGTGAGCGTATTTCTCGGTTTCAGCGGTGCGAAACTGCTTGAGACCGTGCTGGGAAATTACTTCTCCTAAAATATTACTCAGATTCTGCGGTTCAAAGGCAACCTTTACTGGTAAATCTGGGTCATACTGCGTAAAGGTGACAAAGGACAATGGCGCGATCGCCTGTCTTTCAAAACCGTTAAACTCTGGATTGACGAAAGCTTGGGTGAGTTGTCTGGCGCGGTCGGGGCGGAAGTTAAAAAATATTACCCCATCTCCTGGTTCTATCGCACCGGGTGCAATGCGTATGGGGGCGATGAACTCGTCTGTGACACCCTCTGCATAGGATGCTTGCAGAACTTCCACAGCAGAACGACCATTGCTGGGGCTATCTTGCGTCATCACATCATAGGCGCGTTTAGTCCGATCCCAACGGCGATCGCGATCCATCGCATAATAACGACCACTAAGGGTAACTATGCGTCCGATGCCAATCCGGTCTATATAGTTTTGGATGAGTGCAATTGCCTTGACACCATCTGTTGGGGCGGTATCGCGACCATCTGTGATGGCATGTATGCATATTTCCGAAATTCCCTGACTTTTCGCTAAGTCAAGTAGTCCGAATAGATGACTGACGTGCGAGTGTACCCCACCCTCAGAACAAAGCCCGACTATATGCAGCTTGCCATTGCGATTCTTGACTTCTTGGCAAATACTGACAAGTGCTGGGTTCTTGAGAATGGAACCGTCTTCTACCGCATCGGAAATGCGTACTAACTCTTGGGGTACAACCCTCCCAGCACCAATGTTCAAATGACCAACTTCAGAGTTGCCCATTTGACCCTCTGGCAATCCCACTGCTTTTCCGGATGTGCGGATCAGGGTGTGCGGATATGCTGCCCATAAGCTATCCATTACCGGAGTTTTAGCAGCTGCAATAGCATTTCCTTGTGTCTCCTCGCAGTAGCCCCATCCGTCTAAAATGACTAGCACCACGGGAGCAACAGGTGCTTTGGTCATAATAAAATTGCCCTTTACTTTTTGTAATACCCGAATGATACCACTGCTAATGGAAGCCGCAAGTAGATTTGTGCCTATTAACTTATTTTATAAGAGTATTTCGATTTTTTAGATATTTCTTAAAGTTTAGCAATTTTTTCTTAATTTTTGTGGTATTGGTTGGCTGTTAGTGGTTAGTAGTTAGTGGTTAGTAGTTAGTAGTTGGTTGTTATACCAATTTTAAAAAAGAATGCGACAGATGGATTTACAGAACTCTTATGCAGAAAGAGTTTCCCAATCCAAAATCTAAAATCCAAAATGGTATTACCCACTAACCACTATCTACTAACTACTAACATTCTCTTACTTCTTCTTCGCCGCCGCTTTAGCAGCTTTAGCAGCTTTTTTAGCGGCTTTTTCGGCTGCGATCGCTGCTAGCCTAGCTTGTTCTTTTTCTTCCGCTATTTTCTCCAGGTAGTAATGATAGTCACCTAAGTAGACGCGGAATTCTCCATCTCGAATTTCCACGATTTTATTGGCTACCTGAGAGATAAAATATCGGTCGTGAGAAACAACTATCGCTGTGCCATCATAGTTTTGCAGCGCTTCTTCCAGCATTTCTTTGGCTGGAATATCTAAGTGGTTGGTTGGCTCATCTAGTATTAGTAAATTTGCTGGACACAAGAGCATTTTTGCTAACGCTAGACGCGCTTTTTCACCACCACTTAAGGCAGCAACTTTTTTAAACACCGTATCGCCACTGAATAAAAAGCGTCCCAGCAGTGTGCGGACTTCTTCATCTTTCCAATCAGGCACTTCATCATGGATAGTTTCCATAACAGTTCTTTGCAAGTCCAAAGCTTCCGCCTGGTTTTGCTCAAAGTAACCCGGGATCACATTGTGTTCGCCTAATTTGACTATGCCTTCTGTGGCTTGTTCCATACCCATAATCAGGCGTAACAAAGTAGATTTGCCAGCACCGTTGGGGCCAAGAAAAGCAATGCGATCGCCTCTTTCAATCAGGAGATTTGCTCCTAAAAACAAGATTTTGTCATCGTAGATGTGAGTTAAATCTTTGATTTCCACTACCTCTCGTCCGCTGCGGGGTGCAGCGGGAAAACGGAAGTGTAATGTTCTTACCCCAGCAGTAGGTGCTTCGATGCGCTCAATTTTTTCTAGTTGCTTTTCCCGGCTTTTTGCCTGAGTGCTACGGGTAGCGCTAGCACGGAACCTGTCAACAAAAGCTTGTTGCTTCTCCAGTTCTTTTTGCTGGCGTTCGTAAGCACTAAGTTGTGCTGTTTGATTTTCGGCTTTCTGTTGTAGGTATGCCGAGTAGTTACCGAGGTAGGTAGTGGAAACACCACGTTCGGTTTCTACAATTTGGGTGCACAGACGATCGAGGAACTCGCGGTCATGGGAAACTATTACCATCGGCGTACTCAAGCCTTTGAGGTAATTTTCCAGCCACTCAATAGTTTCTAAATCTAGGTGGTTAGTTGGCTCGTCCAGAAGCAACAAATCAGGCTCTTGCAGGAGGATTTTACCCAAACTGATTCGCATCTGCCAACCGCCACTGAAAGCACTGACAAGGCGATCGCCATCTTCTGGTTCAAAGCCCATTTCTGGTAATATCTTGCCAATGCGTGCCTCTAGGACATAGCCATCTAAGGCTTCAAACTGCCGCTGCAAGCGATCTAACTTATTGATCAGTTTTTCCAGTTGTTCTGGTGAGGCGGTTTCCATCTGCTGCTGTACCTGCACCAGAGACAACTGTACCTGGTTTGCCTCCTTGAAGACTGTCCAAAATTCTTCTCTGATGGTGCGGCTGGGATCTACATCAAACTCTTGGTTGAGGTAGGCTATGTGTAAGCTGGCAGGACGAATAACTTCACCAGAGGTTGGCTCAACTTTGCCAGTGATGATTTTGAGTTGAGTGGATTTACCAGCACCATTGACACCAACTAAACCAACGCGATCGCCAACTTTCACTTCCCAATTAATATCCTTGAGGACTTCGCCAGTCGGATAAATTTTACTAATATGTTCTAGTCTTAGCATTGAGTGTCTCCAAGGTAGGCAATGTGCAGGGAAGGCTAACTCACATCGAGTCCAATCTTAACAAAATTTAATTACAAATTCTGTACGAGAAATTCCTTGAAGATAGAGAAAAATTTTAGCTAGCGATACGCTAATAGTTGCTGTATCAATTTGAGGATTGATTTTGTGCTGCTTGCCTGACTTGTTCAATCTCTAAGCCTAGTGCCTCTGCTATCTGTTCTACAGTCAAACCCAATGCCAATAATCTCGGTATTGCTTCTAATTTACCTTCTTGCTTACCTTCTTGAAAAGCTTCTTGATAGACTCGTGTTTGCTTTAGCTCACTCAATCCAAACATGGCCTCTATTTCCTCCCTACTCATCCTTGGAAACTTGTAAACCAAGATAGTCTCTATTAATTCTAATAATTGCCGCTGTTGCAGTTCAGAGTTGATCTCTTGCCTAGTTCTTTCTATTAACTGCCTTGCTTGTGTAATTGCTGTATCTTCATCTTCAATGACTAATTTTACAGTTGCGATGTCAATCGGTAGTGAAGCAACTCCGCCTAATTCATCAAGATAAATACGTAGGATGCGCTGACTAGCAAAAAACTCTCGATCATACTTGATATCTGCTGTATCTATACTGCGGGTTGGATATATAACCACACCCCGCCAATCATTTTGTGGTATATTTTGCCGCAGGTACAGAAAGATTTCTGCAAATAGTCGAGCGTAAATTTCTGAGTCTGATTGAAACTGGACTTCTACAAAGTAAGTGGGGTTTTCGTCAGCTTGTATGGGAAGAAATACGCCATCAATTCTAAATGCAGTTTGTTTGATTTCAACCGATGAAAATTGATAAGCATTCGCTTCTGTTGCAAGTTCACCGATGAGTTCAAAGAAGATACTAGGTAACTCTTGAAAAAGGCGATAGAAAATACTGTCTGTTTTCACAAAAACCTGCCTATCTTGTGGAACGGGCATCTTGCCCGTTCCACAAGATATTTTTAAGGAAAAATGTATAATTCGCTTTCTTCTTCAGAACCATCACGCACTTCCAGCAACCGCTCTTTTGATATGCCTAAGATTCTCGAAAGTGGCGCTAATAAACTATCTTCAACTGCTTCTCCTGAATAAATATTATGCAGTTCTGTAGGTGACAATTTAAAGGTATCGCAGAATTTAGCAAACTCCTGATTATCCAAATCAAGCTCTTTTTGTCTTTCATTCAATAAAGCAGCGATCGCTCTTTTTCCATACTTAGGCCGCTCGCTCATTTTTATATATTTTTTGATTAAATCTTTAACCTGCTTGGGATCGCCACCAGAATTTTTGATTAAGTCAAGACAAGCTTTTTGCAATGCTTTTTGTAAGAGTTCTTCTTCATTTAAAAACTTAAGAACTTCATCCGTAAATTCTTGTTTAAAAAATCCTGCGATCTCACCTTTATAATAAACTGGTAGATAAGTCTCATTCGCTTCTAATTGCCAAGCTAGGGGTTCATTACGTAGAGACATGGTAGCACCTCGCACAAAAATGATACCTCACCATGTTAAACACCAATAACCGTAAGTTCCAATGCAAGCAATGAGGTAAAAGGGACTGGGGACTGGCGATCGGGTACTGAGGTAGTGGTTTTCAATGGAAAAATTTTAGACGGCCACCTCCCGACTGTTGCAACTGGTGTAACATCTGAGGGACTTCCAAAGAAAAAAACATCCCAAATTTTCTTGTGGGATGGGTGTCTTCACCCGTCCCATCTGAGGGGCGGGTCAGGATGCCCACCTCACCATCCGGGATAATTTATTTCTTGGAAATCCCTGAGTTCTACCTCACCTGAAAATACTTGATGTCTACTCTAGCCCTGTCAAGGTGGGTAAAAAACGAACCACTATCTTAGTAGAGAAGACTATTTTCCTCTTCGTGTCTTAGTGTCTTAGTGTTTCAATCATTCTTTTTTCACCACCCTACTCTGCCTTGAGCCGCTGCGCGTCTACGGGTTCGCCACTTTGCCTACCCTGGCGGGAAGCCGCTGCGCGTCTACGTGACGGGAAGCGGAGCCACTGCGGTGGACGGGTCTCCCGGCATAAGGCATGTGGCGTCCAAGACGGCAAGTGGACTCACCAAGACACAAAGACACCAAGAAAAATCCATTTCCAAAACTCAAACCTTGACAGGGGTAGTGTCTACTCTTACGGGAAGTCGAAGAAGGCGCGTCTGTGTGCCTTGGTGGACGCAGTTTATGACAGCTACTTATGAAAGACTGTTGTTGAGGCTGATATACGGATACCTAAGCTTGAGAGTCGCTCCTCTGATTCTCTGGCTTAGGCATCAGCAGCATGAATTTTATATTCAGGGTCTTTATATTAGTTGACCCCGTTATTATTGCAACAAGTAAACTAGTATTTAGATTCGCATCAAATTAGTAAAGTTTATTAACATTTAATATTTTCTTAAGATTTACAATTTAATATTTTCTTTAGATTGTTCACGATAACCGACACAAACGATACCCCGGCTACCAACCGGGGTTTTTGTCCAAGTCAGCTATTGTAGTCTTGCTGTAGGCTGTCGCAACGGGGTACGTGCTGTGAACTCATCAACATTGCGTCAACTCTGGTCTGTAATTGAAGATACTCAGACTAGTATTCTTTTAGAAGACAACGACACGGAATTGGTTCAACAGTTACTAAGGCAACTAGAAACTCAGAAAATACTTAGCAGCGAAGAAATCAGTGTCATCAGTGCTTATATTAGTTCTAGGTTGCCACTAATTCGGGATCTTGCTCTGTTACGTAGAGGATACATTTGAGCAGAAACCTAGAGCGATCGCTTTGGGATAACAGTTATTTATTAAAACTGAAACGTCCGTCAACCTTTTGATTGCCAATACTCGCAGTAACTTTCACCTGATACTGACCAGCTGCATTTCCAGGAAAAAAAGCAGCGTAGTGTTTCCCAGTAGCATCATAACTAAAAGGAATAGTCTTTTGTGTCCCATCTGGTTGCTGAACTTGAGCTGTGACTTTGGCATTAGGTACTGCTTCATGGCGATCGCCTGTTTGCAGATATAAGTCTAGATGAGTTCCGTTGGCTTCTTTTTCAGGCACGAACTCTAAATGATATTTTCCTGTCTCCACAACTTGACCACCTTTGGATGCACCATGCTCATTATTTGTTTTAGCAGCAGGTGAAGCTAAAGTGCTTGGAGACTCGTTATTTGAGGTAGAAGTAGCAGGATTATTTTCTGTATTAGCTGCTTGATTGCTGTTACTACAAGCTCCTAAAAAAAGCAGTCCTGTACTTCCTAGAACTATCAAACTGAATTTGAATGATTTCATTAATTTCTCCTTAATATTGAGAGTCGCATTATTCTTAAATATTTATAGTCAAGCAGCAAAATTTCAGAATAAATAGAAATATTTGCGGTCAAGGTTATCACTTAATTTGCCAAAAGAATGTGAAATCAAGATGAAACTGAACCGAATTCTGCTGATTTCATTCTTATTTCATTTCTTTGCGCCAAACTGAACAGTAAGTATGTACGGAAAGTACGGTACATCACGGTCAACTCTCCATCTAACTGGAGCCTTCAATAATAGAGAAGGAAATTCTTTAATTGCAAAATTCAAAGATTGATTTAAAGTCTATGCAATCTATTTCTTGGAAAACAGGATTTTTTGCGCTTACCTTTGTAGCGATTACATCCTTAAGCAGTGGTGTGCTTACAGCTTGTTCTACAATTGCTTCTCAAAACCAAACTCAAGCACCAAACACCACTGCTACTAATATTAGCGATCGCCAACAAGTGAGTCAACATCACGACATGATGAATCATGGCGGCATGAATCACAGTATGGCAATGGATTTAGGGCCAGCTGATGCTAACTATGATTTGCGCTTCATTGATGCAATGACTTTGCATCACCGAGGAGCGATCGCTATGGCAAAAGAAGCTGAGCAAAAATCTCAACGCCCTGAGATCAAGAAATTAGCACGTAACATCATCGTTGCTCAAAGTAGAGAAGAAAATGAGCTATTGCAGAAGTGGCGAAAAGCCTGGTATCCCCAAGTAAGTGCTGAGCCTGTAGCCTACGGCGGCGAGGGTAAATCTGTAGTACCTATGTCCAATGAACAACAGCAAAGCATGGCAATGCTTGAGGATCTGGGATCTGCGGATGCAGAATTCGATCTGCGCTTTATGAATGCCATGATTGCTCATCATGAGGGTGCTGTAAATATGGCTCAAGATGCTTTGAACAAGTCTAAACGTCCTGAAATCAAGAAATTAGCTCAAGAGATTATTGATTCACAGCAAGCAGAGATTAACCAAATGAAGCAGTGGCGACAAGCTTGGTATAACAAGTAATATCGTGTCTGCATGAAATTTATACTCTCGCCTAGAACGTCGATTCAGTATTCAGAAATTGTCTTTATGGATCAGACAAGGGAAACACCTTCGGGAAGTCACGCATTCAAAAGTCAAAAGTCAAAATTAGAATCTTGACTTTTGAATTGTTTTGTCTTCCTTCCCTTGTCCTTCTTGTCAAAAGAAGTTTCTGTGTCTGCCAAGACGGCGATCGCTAACCCAATCAATACTAACTGAGGATTTTAGGATACTTAATTTAATATAACAATTGAACAGTTATTCAATTGTGCAATTTTTGAATTTTAGTTAAAATTGATATTGATAACCATTGCCTAAAAGAAAATTGCCATGAACAAGCAAAAGGGAAAGCAAGATTTGGACCTACTCCCAGGTTCTGAAACGCCTAAGTGCGATACCCATTTGGTGCATTTAGATCGTGTACGTTCAATAGGGGCGCAAATTCTGCCAACAAACAAAGCACAGGAGATGGCAGAAATTTTTGGGGTGTTGGCAGATACGAACCGTCTACGCCTCTTATCAGCTTTGGCAAACCAAGAATTGTGTGTATGCGATTTAGCTGCATTGACAAAAATGACAGAATCAGCAGTTTCACACCAACTAAGATTATTAAAGGCAATGCGTTTAGTCAGTTATCGCCGAGAAGGTCGTAACGTCTATTACAGCTTGGCTGACAGTCACATCATTAACCTGTATCGTTCTATAGTAGAACACTTGGATGAATCCTAATTTCCCTCATTAGAAATAGCTTGTTGACATTGAGAAATTAATAAGTGCGATCGCGCTGTCTAAATATTAGATATCTATAAAATTAAAGATGCAGGTGACAATTTTTGTAACTATGAGTGAGAAAGTAATTCGCCAACAATATGACCAAGTGGCAAACTTGTACGATCGGCGCTGGAGTACTTATATTGCCAAAACACTATCTTTTCTCAAAACTTGGGCGCATATTTCACCAGAGGCGACAGTGCTTGATATTGGCTGTGGAACAGGAGAATTTGAGCGATTACTACTAACCGAAAATCCACAGCAGATGATTACCGGAGTAGACATTTCAGAAGAGATGCTGCTTGTAGCTAAACAAAAATGCCGTGCTTATCCCAACGTTTCATTCCTGACAGCAAGTGCATCAGCATTACCATTTGCAAATAATAGCTTTGATGTCATCGTATCTGCTAGTACATTTCATTATTTTGACGATCCTGAGACTTCATTAAAAGAAATGAGACGTGTGCTAAAGCCAGACGGTAAAGTAGTTATTTTAGATTGGTGCAAAGATTATCTATTATGTCGCATTTGTGATTTTGTATTGAAGTTTGTTGACCCTGCTTACAAGCAATGTTATACCCAAAGAGAATTTCATAGCTTATTTACATCTGCACAATTTGATATCAAGTGTGCAACTAAATTTCGTTTTGGTATTATTTGGGGAATGATGATTGCTACTGCTACGCCACAAACTTACTAAAGCTGTGTTCTATAGAGTACTTAACTCGCCCTAGTATAGACTTTTTCTCTTAATTGAGCAATTTCATAATTTAATTTTTCTGTAATTGGTAACTCTAAAATCTTAAACATATCCTTTAGGCGATAACGCCAATCATGTCTTAAGAGACATTCACGGTAGTTTCTCTGCGAGTTAGCTATTAGAGTCGCATTATCATTCAACAATTCCTCAAAAAATGAAATCCAGTCTGCTGAATTGTTAGGTATTTCAATTGCGCTATTTTCCCAGTCCAACAAATCAGCCACACCTTTACCAAAAGGTTTTGTTCCCACAACTGTGCAACCAGATGACCAAGACTCAAACCAACGCATTAGAATTGGGGAATATCCTTGAAAACGTTCTATTTTGCTTGCTTCAAAGCATAAACTAATTTTTGATAGACTTAAGAGTTTGAATAACAATTTTGTATGCTTTTTTATATCAAAAACTTCAGGTTGAGAGAATGTAGAGTGAAAATAGATTTTATCGCTTTTCTGCTCATTGAAGTGTAGCTGTAAACACTTATTTATCTCGGGATCGGTTCTTCCATAGCTGATGACATCGATGCTGCGATTAATAGAGTTTGAGCCTAGGTGTAGCACGTTAGTTGCCAGTGGTAAGAATGTTGTACTTACAGTACCACTGCTACTGATATCATTAGCAGTTTCAGCACATATTACGAATAGATGATCCAAGTATGGAATTATTTCTCTATCAAGATAGCGGGGATTAAAGCCATCCAATAGATAGCCAATCCGCAGATCAAACTTCTTGAACAGAGAACCAAGAGCATACATTGATAAAAGAAAATCAGGTCTTATACCCACGGCTAAGAGAATATTTGGCCCTTTACCTAGAGTAGGTAAGTCCTTAATCTTGTGCCATGACTTGAAAATTCGATGTCTGTAGCGCCTAAGAAATTGAATATTATTGTTCGGTAAAGGGTAAATGAATGTAGCATCACATGCAGATGACAACACTTCCTCAAGAGGATAAAGTGCTGACCAGCCAACATGTTGATTTCCGGGATAAAGTTCTGACAATACAAATAGATTCATATTTTTCTCAGCCTTGTTATTGGCTGATTCTTTGCCCAGTCAACTCACTCAGCCAAGCAGCTACTATGTGTCTATTCCATAACCCATCACCCTGGCATTTTTCCACTAAAGCTTACCAAAACAATGCTTACTGCACATTGTCAGCAATCATTTGCGTATTTGCTACTAGATAATGGCGCTTTTGTCAATAAGTAATAGTAATAAAAAATCCCGAAAACTATGCAGTTAGAAAACATAATTTTTAGGAAAGCGATGCACTATAAATTACACGCTTCATCTACTGTTAATCTGAAAACTCAGTAAACAGCATATTTTCTTACACCATAATTTTACTCACTTTTCAGCATATTTTGAATAACATCAAGATTTTTAGATCGAAACCGTCACGAATAGTCGAGATAGCAGCTGTAATTGCTGATTTACTAGTAATTTGACTTTTATGGTTCTGAAGATTGAGGAGAAAGGGACTTTCAGCCATTTTGCTAGTCTTCGTTCGTGAGTACATCCTTTTGAAGGAGCGCTAAAGTCAGTAAACGAAGTGGTATCCAATGTAGTCAGCAACTACTTGCAACATCTTGGCATCGTTATCGGTGAAATGTCGGGGACGAAATGTACCAACATGTAAGACTCCAAGCGCTCGGCCTTTGACAAACAGCGGCACACCAAGCATCGATCGGATTCCCTTGTCACGGAGAATTGGGCTGACAACCTCCTGCTTAGACATGTCATCTACGCTCATGCAAGTACGGCTAGCTGCAATCTGTCCGGCAAAGCCGCGACCAAGAGGGATGCGAATATTTGCTGATTTTTCTTCCTCCAGCCCAATGGTGGCAAACACAGCCAATTCTTGCTTGTTCTCTATTTGTAGCAGCACTGTACTGGTGTCAACGATCATTAGCCGACAGATGCAGTCTAGTAGTAGATACAGCAACTGCTCTAAGAGCAACTGAACCGGAACAGTGTCGGTGACGTTTTGAAAGTACTTGTGGTCTTGCTTTACGGTCTGCTCAATTTGGGTGAAGACAGCACTAAGCGGAGTGGAAAAGCTACTGTCATCTGAACGCATGTCTTCTTGACTGTGTGTGGATGGCAGGAGCATATTAGGCTTTCGGCTGCGACTCACCCGCGCTGGTACACCAACAGCAACTGAGTAAGGAGGAATATCTTTAGTGACGACTGCTCCTGCTCCAATTACACTCCCCTGACCAATAGTAACTCCATCTAAGATTCTCACCCCACTACCGATCCAGCAGTCATCTTCAATGACAATGCCTTTACAGCTTATTCCTTGCAACGCGATCGCACTTGTAGGATCGGCAAAATTATGATTATTGGCATAGATGGCCGAGTGGGATGCAATCAAACATTGTTTGCCAATTTTGATATGACCAGGCCCAGCCATGCAAACATAGGGGCCAATAAAACTAGATTCACCAATTTCAACATAGCCATTTTCCAGAACTTTGATATCTACACCACGCTCAAGCCAAGTCCGATCGCCAATGACAATCCTACTGTTGGGAGCACCGCAATCTAAGCAAACATCACGGTAAATTCTAACCTCGTTTCCCAGCTCAATTGCAAAAGCGTGGATAAACTCAACACCGGTTTGGATAGTAACTGAGTTACCTAATCGGGCAAAAATATAACGATATAGCAGCCTCCGTAGAGCTACACCCAATTTGAGTGGAATTGAACCCACTAACGAAATTGCAATCGATTCCTTGTGAGGAAACCAAGGAAAAAGAGGTTTTTTCCGGCTTTGATAATTCATATTTAATCTCATATTAGAAACATAAATATTCGTATTTATGTATGATTAAAATATGAGAATTTATCCTAAATAATTAATATAAATAAAGCTTCCCAAAATCCCTACTTCTCAGTAACGGAATCCCGTTGCGTCCGAATCCATTTTGTCTGAGGTTGAACTAGAAAAGCTAAATAAAGTGGAATCTTCCGCAGGATGTATAGAGGTACGGCAAACATCGTCTGCACAGGGAAGTTAGCCCGGCCAAACTTACTCCAAGCTGCAACGATCGAGATAAAAATTAGTAGCCCTTCCATTGCTAGCAAGATGGTTGGCAGCCAAGAAGTCCCCAAACCTCCAGCTAAGGCGGCTCCTCCTATAGCAGTTGCCCACATCATTACCAACAACGAGAGTGGTGGTACACATAAGTCCAGGGCGATCGCCAACAAATCAAAACGCTTCTGATCAATAGAAGCTCGTAGCAGTGTGGGAATTTGCGTGAGCATGATTTGCAAATAACCATGTTCCCAGCGTGTCCTTTGGCTGTTGGCTGCGTGCTGCTGTTGTGGGAATACCCCTGTGACTTGAGCATCTAAGCAAAATTGGGGAGAATATCCAGCGATGGCAAGATCCACAGCAAGTTGCATATCCTCAACAATATTACCGCTAGCTAAAGAAACCTTTTGGATGACTGACCAGGGAAAAGCCATACCTGTACCCGTTAATAAGCAGGGTAGGCCTAGTTGCTTTAATCCCGTCGGACGGACTAAGTTCTTAACCATAAATGCTAGTGCCGAAACCAGTTCCTTTGGTTCTGGGTTCGGGGGTGGTGTCAACAGGTAGACAGCCTGAATTGGACGTACTGTAGCTTTAGCCAAACAAGCAATCCGAGCGATCGCGCCCGGATGAACTATACAGTCTGCATCCACCATCACCACTACCTCGGGAGGATTAGTCGCGATATATTGCAGACCATAGTCTAAAGCGTAACCCTTACCCCTGTGCTGGGGATCGTAGCGCGAGATCGCGGTTGTGCCTGCCTTTTGGGCTACAGCTGCTGTTTCATCGTCACAATTATCGGCAATGACGATCGGGCGATCCTGTTCTGATAACTGTGGTAGCAACGATTGCAGTGTGGCACTAATTCCTGCTGCTTCATTATGGGCTGGAACTAAAACGTCAACTCTGGGTTGAGAGACAAGTGCGTCTTTACACTCAGTTTGGTGTTGGGAAAAGAGTGCCGCAATACATTCAACGAAAAAGACAGAGATGGGAATGAAAAGCCCGAGGGCGATCGCCAACAAGACAATTTCAAAACATCGGATCGCCAGTTGATAAACTATCACCACTTTTGAACCTTTTTTGTTTGGCTTGGTTTTTTTATAAAGAACTGGAAGCAGCCGATGATTTGGCTTTTAGCAAGTTACGGACACTGGATGAACTTTTTTTGCTTGTCTCGATATTATTAGCGACTATACCCAAAACAGGTAAGTGCAACATTCGCAGGCGGTGCAGTGCCTGAGTTAATAACGAACGTTTGGTTTTGCCCACTCCCACAACCATCAATATTCCATCTGTATGCTCAGCTAGAAAATAGCTATCAGCAAAACCAAGCAGATGGGGTGTGTCATAAATCACTAAGTCAAAAGCTTGATGAAATTGCTCCATTACATGCTGCATCTGAGTAGATCCAAGCATCCTGGTAGAGGATGGTAGGATTTTGCCAGAGGTCAACACAAAAAGGTTATTTTGTATACGTGATAGCTGGGTGTTAGATGGGCGAGGAGCCAGGTCTTCAGAAATCATGTTGCTTAACCCATGCACATTTTCCAAACCTAGCTTAGTGTGGAGATAAGGTAGACGGAAGTTTGCATCAACTAGTAAAGCTTTCTTACCCATATAGGCTGCGGCTTGAGCCAAATGCAAAGCAATAGTTGATTTTCCATCTCCAGGTGCAGGTGAAGTCACAACTAAAGATTGGGTTTTAGGAGCACCAGCAAGAAAACGAACGCTGGCGTAGAGAGAATCGAAAGCTGACAAAAATTTAGTATCTTCCTCAGTCCCGTCAATTGCGCCGATAACTTCTGAAGAATGTTGTGCATTTTCATTCCAAGGAATCACCTCTAACACAGGTAATTTGATTTCATTTTCAATGTCTTCAGAGGTGTAGAAGACATTGCTGTGTTTTTCTTTAAGGGCAGCAGCTCCCAATCCCAATGCACCAGCCGCAACCAATCCCATAGCTAGCTTCTTGAGATTATCGCTCTTAGTTGATATCAAGTTGCCATTTTCATCGCGCGGTATTCTGGGCGGAGAAACGACTTCCCAAGGCACTTCGCGCTGTGCTGCATCGACTTGCAAGGTTTCTCGCTGTATTGAAAGTTGGTTGAGCGTTTTGGTAGCAATTTCTAGCCGCCGCCGCAGTTCATTATACTGGCGCATATTAACTGGAAACTGATTTACTTGCTGAGCCAGGTAAGCTTCAGACTGAGCAAGTGCACCAAGACGACTCTCTAAAACTTGAATATTATTAGTAGTATCAACCAGTTGTTTGATTAGTGTCAGACGGGTAGGATCTTGAAAATTTAGTAATTTGGGATTTACCCCTTGAGTTGGCAGCTTTTGCCCCAGAATATTTTGGGCTTCCTGATTCAACAGCTGAGATAAATTTTGCTGCTGCTGCCGCAGCTTTTGAAAAGATGGATGTTCTTCACTAAACCTTGCTGCCTCCATGACCATCACACTCTCTAGTTTCTTCAACTCTCCCAGTAGCTCTTGATAGCGAGGTTCTTGACTAAGAGTAGAAGCAGCTAGTGCTTCATCAGGTGTTAGCCTTAATTGTTGTTGCAATCTCTCGTAGAGCCGCTTATTCTCTTGCAAATCCTTTTGGGCGTTTAGTTTCTGAGCTTCGACTTCACGAACTTGCTGAGATAATTCTTCAACTTGACTTTCGGGATCGCTCAATTTGTATTTCTGTTGAAGCCTTTGTAAATTGCCCTCTAGGGTACTAACTTGCTGTTGCAATTTCGGGAGCTGAGCATCAATGAATTTAACACCTGCGTTAATACGCTTCTTGCGATCGTTAAGACTGAAACTTAAATACTCTTTAGCAATTTCTGACAAAACAAACTCGACTTTTTCAGGGTCAGAATCCTTGTAAATAACTTCTATGATGTTAGTCGAGTCAAGTAAATCTTCGCCAATGCGTTGAACTACTAAATTCTGATTAAGTGTTTCGTAAGTAATGTCAGGATATCGGGCTTGGATTTTTTGAACAACTCGCCCCAGCATCTCAGTTCCTTGCAAAACCCGAAGCAGAGATGGATAATTTACATCAGTTTTTGGATTGTTATTAACTTCTCCATTACGCGATATAAAAGAAGGATCTGTCAGTTTAGCTTCAGAAGTTACAGGCTCTACTAAAATCTGAAAATTGCCTTCGTAGCTACGAGGGGAAGACAAGACGAAGTATATAGTTATAGTCGCCACTAAACTGGCAATGCTACTAATCAAAAGGAGATTTCGCTGAAACATTCTCATGAATGGACGCAGATCCAATCCTCGTTTCTTAAATTCAGCAAAATCATCTGTTTCAACTAATCTCAGGTCTTGTAACTGATCTCTACGCTCGATAAGTGTAAAGGCTTGAGCTTCTTGTTTATCCTTCATAGTGACCGCTATAGATTTTATGTAGTTTTCCCCTGAATCAGTGCTTAAAAAGCATGGACATCAAATGCTAAATAGTCCAAAAATCCTAATTAATTAATAGTTAGATATTATTGCGTACTAGGACAATCCTTTTTTATTTCATACAACTCTGATATCTGCTGTTCAGTAAATGGCATTTTATATAAATTGAGCTTTTGTTTGAGAATTAACCAAAAAAAAGGTATGTCTTCTACCAAGTATCTTTTCCATAATCTTCTAGGTTCAGATGCCAACCTGTATAACCATTCCAACCCCACCTCTCTCATCCATTTTGGAGCTCTTCCGATCTCACCTGCTTCAAAATTAATAGTTGCGCCTATGGCCAAAAATATTTTTATATTTGGTAACTTGTTTTTGTATTTACATATCCATTTTTCTTGTTTTGGTGCACCTACTCCGATTGCTAACACTGTTGCACCAGAGTTATTAATCATGGCAATAATTTTTCTACACTCTTGTTCTTTATTTTCAAACCCCCAAGAGGGAGAATAAGAACCAACAACAATATCTCTTCCTAATTTATTATTAATTCTAGTTTGAGCTTTGACAGCAACATCATTACTTCCCCCCAATAAAAATATCTTAATTTTTTCATTGTTTTTGTGATATTCATAAAATGCAGGGAAAAAATCAGAACCTGCTATTTTTTCTTGGATTGACGTACCTAAAAATCGAGATGCATAAATTAAAATTTGACTATCGCATAACTTGTAGTCAGCAATGCTATAAACATTGAAAAACTCACTGTCGTATTGCAATTTGATGATGTGATCCACGTTAGGTGTAAATACAATACCGGAGTTGAGATTTTGTAACACTTCCTTGAGAGATACATTGCTAATTTCAATATTTAACAATCTAACTCTTTTCATATTTATCTCTTTAATGCTTGACCCTGATTTTGCTTGATTAACTCTTGCTTTTGCTGTATGACTGTTGTGTTCAAAGTGAGAAACACTTTATTTAGCAAAGCAAGTTATTCTGATGAACTGACAGTAGACTTTCGCTACGTAGCGACAAACTAAGCATTGACTGGGCTTGAACAGGGTAAAAGCTTTCACATTATCCTCCCTTGTTGGAAGTATCTGGAAAGCAGCTGCCAAGCTTATTGTTGAGAGATTATCTGTGTTATGCTCAATTAAACATCAATTTTTTTTGAAATGATTTTTTTCATAGAAAGTCTCAGGCTGATGTATCAATCCAGGCTTTCTCAGTAGCGCGATCGCATCTTTTAGATACGCTTGGAATTAAAATTTAAATTTACTTGATTGGGGCGTACCTAGTTAGCTACTGGGGAGCCTCATTTTTTATTCAGTGTTGAGTTGACGTAAAGTTAGAGAAAGTTTACCTAAATAGTAAATACTAAAAATGCTGCTGTGACTGTGTTTTAGCTGTGTTCTCTTGAAGCCTCAAGAGCTTACACGGTTGCGATTTGATGTTATGATTCACACACTGTTCAGACAGCAGCCACTTACTTTAAGGATGGAAGGCCACAAACTCAACCATAAAGATAAAGTTCTGACCCACAAACTTTAAGCTTTATACAAAATTGCCTGGCGGAACATAGCACTGGGTGTAAGCTTCTGTATGCATAGTCCCTAGTTATGAAAAATTCTTTCATTGACTAGGTAGCCAATTGATGAGTCGACAGTAATGTCTAATTTGTGACAATCAAGCCGCCAGTTCTACAAAGGTAAATCTCCCATACGCATAACACGTCATTGAAAAGCAATGCTAAAAAGAGTTCTTTACTGATATTTAACTATATGCTTTCAAAGTTTTTACAATAGCTCAATATAGCGCTTCCTAATTGAGTGCAGTACAGTAATAGAAGTGACTATGCTCGTAGGTGACTAGTAAAAATGAAAGCTTACTCGTTGGATCTGCGGCAGAAAATCATTGACATTTACAACACAGAACAGATCTCACAACGTCAACTGGCAAAACGCTTTGGTGTCAGCAAAAGCTTTGTGCAAACGCTGCTTAAACGCTATCGCAAAGAAGGCACGATAGCCAGAAAGCCACGCGCAGGAGGAAAACCAAGACTATTAACTTCAGTACATTTAGAACAACTGAGACATTTAGCAACTGAGAACAAGCACGCCACCTTAGAAGAATTATGTGAATTGCTATATCAAAAGACACAGGCACGAGTCAGTCGTTCTACAATGGGACGTATCTTGCAAGAGATGAATTTAACACGCAAAAAAAAACCTCCCCGCCAGCGAACAAAACAATAATTATATCCAGAACCTTAAGATGATAGTGAGATGAGATTAGTGCTGGGTTAGAACGTATTTATACTAGACAGCTAAGTTTTAATTGATTCAAAACACAAAAAAATTACCTTCATGACGATCGCGAGTTCTCACCGATTGTAAACTACTGCTCTAAAGTCAAATAATTATTGCAAAAAGTTGCTGTTTTTACCTATTAAGCTGTTAGCTTTACTACTATTAAAATCTTCTCTTCTGCAAAGACAAAGGATATTACCTATCGGTTACTGTATTGTAGGCAATTGAGAACAGCTATATTTTCTTTTTCAAATCTTAAAAAATAGACTGTTGTCAAATCAACTCACAATTTATTGTTGTTATGTAGATAGGGCAAAGCTTTTACCATCCTAAAATACAGAGGATTTTCTGGAGAGAATATGTAAAGTTTTTATGAAGATGCACTAAAAAGTTGAATTGCTAGTAGTAAGCCAAAGTGATTTTGATAAGTTTTGAATTTTGGCAGCGAGTAGAAATAGAACAGCAAATCAGGTTAAGCTAGAAACGCTCGCTATGTGGTTTTGTGGCGGTTTTGCTTTAGGTAAATGACTGATATAATTTCACTTTCAGGTTGCTCAAATTAGCAGCGATGACTGATTCCGGTCAGTATAGTGGAGACAACTGCCAAAGCGATCGCACGCTCTTATTCATTAAATGCGGCTGTGATTGACAGTTTAGAGCTAGCGGTAAATCAGCATAATGTACTTCGGAAATGTCACGGTGCAATCATTGCTTGCAACACTCGACTTATAAGGCATTTTGATGCACTGCATTGTCAAAAAAACCTACTGGATCAAGGATTTCGTATTTGCAGAGAATGATATCCTGACAGTCGATAGCTATGAGGGAATGCAAAGATTATATTTTTATATAAAAAATCATACTCAGGAGTGAAATTTATAGTAGCTTGATATAGTCTTGCTCAAATCTTCATAAATAAGCATGACCAAAATCTGCTGCTGGCTTTTTCTCAAAGCTTAATTTGTAGGGCTTCGGGTGGAAAAAAAGCTTACGGGATGGGATAGAAAGTATATGAATATTTTATGAAGATTGTACGCAGTTAACAGCTTAACATTAATATAATTTTATAACTTTAAGTTTTCGTGGCAAAAATTTGCAGAGAACATAAAAGCTCTGTTGCAAAGGCTCGGTTTATGTGGCCACTCTAAAGATTTCAGCCGTAAATTTAACTCATTCTCTGTCCTCCAACGTCAAATAGTTGAAGAAAATCGCGGTGTGGTTAATGCCAAAACCTCACCCATCAATCATGTCTGCTAGTTACTAGTGACACCACTTGTAGCTTATTCACTGTGGGTAGAGATAGGGGTTGGATTAGAGGTCATATATTGGCATGAGTTATCCAATAGCTCGCCTCGCTCTTTTCTTTTAACCCAGTTCGTCAATTGCGAGAGTAAAGATGTCTTTCACGATCGCCTACTTAATAAATCAGTATCCCAAGGTCAGTCACAGTTTTATTCGCCGAGAAATCAACAGCCTAGAGACATATGGAATCAAAATACAGCGATTTGCAATCCGTTCTTGCAGCACAGAGTTGGTTGATGAAGTGGACAAATTAGAACAACAGAAGACTCAGGTAGTCTTGGGAATTGGGATAGTAGGCTTGCTTATTGCTTTACTCCGCACTGTTCTAGTCCGACCAATTCGTTTTCTACAAGCCTTGTGGTTGACGCTCAAGCTTGGTTGGCGTTCGGAGCGAGGTCTTTGGTATCATCTGATCTACTTAGCTGAGGCTTGCGTTCTTTTACGTTGGTGGACAGATGCAGGTATAGTCCATGTTCACGCTCACTTTGGCACGAATTCCACCACAGTAGCGATGTTGTGCCGCGCCATCGGTGGGCCACCCTACAGTTTCACTGTACATGGCCCTGAAGAGTTCGATTCTGTCAAGTCTCTAGCCTTAGCAGAAAAAGTTGAACGGGCTACTTTTGTCGTCACCGTTAGTTCCTTTGGCAAAAGTCAGCTTTATCGTTGGTGTCCTCAACAGCAGTGGTCAAAAATTCATGTGGTTCGTTGTGGTGTAGATAATGCATTTCTGGATATAGCACCCACCGCTACACACTCCCAGCCACGCTTCGTCTGTGTTGCCAGGATGGGCGAAGCCAAGGGGCATCTGCTTTTAATGGATGCCGTAGCTCAATTAGTAGCCCTTGGCTTGCAGTTTCAGCTAGTATTGGTGGGCGATGGGCCTCTACGCGACGAAATTGAAAATGCGATCGCCCGACTCGGACTACAAGATTGTGTCAAAATCATCGGCTGGGCCAGCAATGCTGAGGTTCGTCAACAGATCCTAGCTGCACGAGCAATGGTGCTACCTAGCTTTGCTGAAGGTTTGCCAGTAGTACTCATGGAGGCTTTAGCACTAGGCTGTCCAGTTATCAGCACCTATATTGCCGGAATTCCAGAACTAGTAGAGCCGGGTGTCTGTGGTTGGCTAGTTCCACCCGGCTCAGTCGAAGCATTAGTAGCAGCTATGCGAGAAGCATTGCTGTTACCAATGAACAAGCTGGAACAAATGGGTATCCAAGGGCGAAAGCGAGTTATTCAACGGCATAATGCCACAGTTGAAGCTGGCCGCCTAGCGACACTATTTCGTTCTAGCATCGAGAATTCCAAAAATCAGGCAATTGAAATTTCGTCAACTGTTGATTATTCAAATAACCGTAATGTCGAGGAGAAAGTGCTACATCAAAACTTACTGAATTTCTCTGCTACCGATTTACCTTCTTCCCAGAAATCATGACCTCACTGAAGAAGCTTGCCATCAGTGGTACGGTTTGGACTATCGCTGGCTATGGAGTGAGCCAACTCCTGAGACTAGGCGGTAACTTGATTTTGACTCGTCTACTCTTCCCACAATTTTTTGGCCTGATGGGTCTGATCAGCATTTTCCTGATGGGCTTGCAGCTGTTCTCGGACATTGGTATTAATGAAAGCATCATCCAGAATAAGCGCGGGGATGAACCAAATTTTCTTAACACTGCCTGGAGCTTACAGGTTATTCGTGGCATTGGTTTGTGGTTATGTTGCGTTTTGATTGCTTGGCCGCTTGCTAAGTTTTACGGAGAACCCCAGTTCTTATTGTTGCTTCCGGTGGTTGGTCTGAGCACTGTGATCTCTGGCTTCAACTCCACTGCCTTATCCACGCTCAACCGTAATATGTTTGTCCGTGAGTTGGCACTTTTTGAACTTAAAGTGCAGGCGGTATCCCTGACAGTGATGATTATCTGGGCTTGGTTTAGTCCAACGATCTGGGCTCTTGTAATTGGTAACATTACAGCAGCTTTGCTACGTATGGTTTGGAGCCATCGCTTGAATTCTGGGCCACCTAATCGCTTTGCTTGGGATCGAGATGCAGTCAAAGCCATATTTTCTTTAGGTAGGTGGATATTTTTTTCGACGGCTTTATTCTTCTTAGCTGAACAATCTGACCGACTGATTCTCGGCAAATTGATTTCTATAGAGCTTTTGGGTATATATAGCATTGCTTTCACACTTGCTGACATCCCACGTCAGGTTCTTTTGGCGCTCAGTAGTAAAGTAATTTTTCCAGTTTTTTCTAAATTTGCTGACCTTCCTCGCGAAATCTTTCGTGAGAAAATTCAAAAGAACCGCAAGTTTATTTTGATCGCAATGGCATTGGGCTTGACGGTTCTAGTCAGCTTCGGAGATATCGTAATAATTACCCTGTACGATCGCAGGTATCTTCAAGCCGCGTGGATGTTACCGATTTTGGCATTAGGCATCTGGCCGCGAGTACTTACCCAAACAATTGATACGTCACTTTTGGCTGTTGGCAACGCTAAATATTTAGCAATTGGTAGTTTTTCCAAGTTTATTTTTATGATTCTTGGATTGCCCCTGGGATTTTACCTCATGGGTCTTCCTGGAGCTGTGATGACAGTTGCCCTTAATGACCTTCCCTTCTATAGCGTAATAATTTATGGTCTTTGGCGTGAGAAACTTGCCTGTATAAAACAAGATATTGAAGCTACTTTGATATTGTTTGCATTCATCAGTTTCGTGATGATTTTTAGAATCATTTTGGATTGGGGACTACCTATAAGTACTCTCTATAATTCTTGAACTTTATGAATTGTTGAGAAAAACAATGACTGTTTGTGCAATTTGTAATCACTCGCTCGGTAATAAATCTTATTTCGTACGAGAAATGATGTTTGGATTTAGAGATGAATTTGAATATTTTGAATGTGGTCAATGTGGATGCTTGCAGCTTAAAAATATTCCGGAAAATATTTCCAAATACTACCCTGATGATTTTTATTCTTTTCAAATTCCTGTAGTCGAAGAGGAAAACACACTTCAGTCTTTTCTCAGACATCAGAGAATGAAATACTTAATTGCTGGAAATACTTATTTGGAGCCTTTACTTTCAAAAATCCTGACCAAAATATCTGGCATACCTCAACCAATTTACTATGATTGGGTAAAAAAACTGAAATTACCTATGGATTCAAAAATTTTAGATGTAGGTTGTGGAGTTGGTAAATCTCTTCTGAGTATGCGCTCTGATGGGTTTACCGACCTCACAGGAATCGATCCTTTTATAGAAAAAGATATTTTCTATGAAAATGGAGTGAAAATTTTTAAGAAACACTTAGATGAAATGGAAGGGCAATTTGATTTCATCTTTCTCAACCATTCTTTTGAGCACATGCCCAACCCATTAGCTGTAATTAAGAAATTATATAGTCTATTAAAGAGCGATAAACATATAATTATTAGTATCCCATTAGCTTCTTCTTTTGCTTGGCGCAAATATGGTATTCATTGGGTACAAATAGACGCTCCACGTCATTTTTTTGTGCATACAATTAAAAGTATGGAAATTTTGGCAAATCAAGGAGGTTTTCAAATTGCAGATGTTGAATTTAACTCAAATTGTTTTCAGTTCTGGGGAAGCGAACAGTTTCTCAGAGACATACCCTTGATAGACAGTATTTCTTATGCTGTAAATCCTGAAAATTCTATTTTTTCTAAAAATGAAATCAAAAGCTTTGCGAAAAAGTCTACACAGCTAAATAAGGAAAAAGATGGCGATCAAGCAAGTTTTTACTTGTATAAACCTTAAAGGGGACTGGGGATTGGGGAACTCAGGGCCCCCACGACCGCTCTTAGTGGGGATTAGGGGCAACGGGGATTGGGTATAAGTTATTTCCCGATCGCCGTTCCCCGTTCCCTGTTAAGAGTTCCCTGTCTTTCTTAGGAACTAACTTACAACTACGTCAAACTCAATTTATATTTTTACTAAGTAAAGCTGATGAACCCTCTGGTATATATTGTCATGTTTGGCTGGATTCCGTTTGTCATCTATCTATTTAGGTGGGTGCCAGCTCAGAGGGCAGTGATTGTGTGTTTCATCATCGCGTGGCTATTCCTACCCGTCGTCAAGTTTCACTTCTCAGGTCTCCCAGACTATACCAAAATGTCAGCGACCTGTTATGGCATTCTATTAGCAACTATTATATTTGACATTAAACGCTTCAGTTCCTTTCAGCTAGGTTGGCTTGACCTGCCGATGTTAGTTTGGTGCTTATGCCCTCTCGCATCGTCAATTACTAATGGTTTGGGTTTATACGATGGGTTATCATCTGTTCTCGACCAAACTGTCACTTGGGGATTACCGTATTACCTGGGTCGATTGTATCTCAATAACCTGGATGGATTGCGTAAGTTAGCCATTGACATATTCATCGGCGGTTTAATCTATATCCCTCTGTGCTTATTTGAACTCCGCATGAGTCCACAGTTGCACCGAATATTTTACGGCTTCCACGCACGCAGCGCTTTTGGCCAAACAATCCGAGGTGGAGGATACAGGCCAACAGTTTTTATGGAACACGGCCTCATGGTTGGTGCGTGGATGATGGCAGCTGCACTACTTGGTGTTTGGTTGTGGAAGGCTGGCATTATCAAGCAAGTCTGGGGTATTTCAGTTAAGTGGCTTGTAGCTGCATTAATAATAACAACCATATTAGTAAAATCCACAGGTGCGGTAATTTTACTGGTACTGGGGCTGTGCATCTTATTCTTTTCCAATAGGTTTCGTACTTCCCTGCTGATATTGATGGCGATCGCCGCGATCTCATCACATGTGTATCTGGGAGTGAGCGGACAATTTCCTGCAGATCAAATTGTTGCTGTTGTATCCAATGTGTTCAATGAAGAACGAGCACAATCAGTGCAGTTTAGATTTGAGAATGAAAAGCTCCTTTCCGAAAAGGCGCGGGAGAGAATCGTTTTTGGGTGGGGAGGATGGGGACGCAGCCGCGTGTATGACGAGTGGGGAAAGGATATTTCAGTCACTGATAGTTTGTGGATTCTTGCTTTTGGCACTAAGGGGTTAGTAGGCATCATCAGCTTAATGGCATCGATATTACTGCCGGCGATCGCATTTGTGCTACTTTACCCGGCTCAGATGTGGAATCACCACAAAGTGGCATCAGTTGCAGCTCTAGCAGTGCTTTTGGTTTTGTATATGTTGGACTGTCTGCTAAACGCGATGATCAACCCCATCTACATACTCGCATGTGGTGGCATAGCAGGGCTGGTAATCAAGCAAACAACAATTAGTAAAGAAATCAAGCAATTAGAAACTCATATACCTCGTTATAGATAAGGAACTTTTAAATAAAAAATATCCAATCGCTCGCAAGACGAGGGAGACAAGGAAGACAAGGAGGAAGAAGTTGTTGGATGCAGGAGGAGTTTTCTAAGAGCAATTCTCTCTATATGTTCCGAAAATCAACTACTGAAAGTATTAAAAAACGGCGCTTAAAGAAAAATTTATGTCTAATGCAATTCAGCTAGATAACCTATCTCGCCTGTTGGTAGTCATCCTTAACTACCGCACCCCCCAGCTGACAATTGCCTGCTTGCGTTCTTTGGTGGATGAAGTGCGATCGCTACCAGGTACGCGCGTTGTAGTAGTTGACAACGCTTCTGGTGATGGATCTGCGGCACAAATTCAAGGGGCGATCGTAACTGAAAGCTGGGGTGATTGGGTTTCGCTCCTACCACTAGAGCATAATGGCGGATACGCCTTCGGCAATAACGCTGCAATCCGCTTGGGACTTGAGTCAACTAATCCACCATCCTATTTTCTGATCCTTAACCCAGATACGCTTGTTCGTGCTGGAGCCTTAAAAGCTCTGGTAAACTTCATGGATGAACACCCCGATGTAGGAATTGCGGGTAGCCGCCTAGAAGATCCTGACGGCACTCCGCAGCGCTCAGCTTTTCGCTTCCACACTATCTTCAGTGAACTTGATTCCGGTTTGCGTCTGGGAGTGATAACGAAATTATTGTCAAGATGGGTGGTTGCCCCTCCTGTTCGTGAAGACACCTATCAAACCGATTGGGTGTCTGGAGCAAGCATGATTGTTCGCCGCGAAGTCTTTGCATCAGTAGGTTTGCTCGATGAGAAATATTTCCTATATTTTGAAGAAGTAGACTTTTGCTTGCAGGCAAACAAAGCAGGTTGGTCTTGTTGGTACGTTCCTGCTAGTCGAGTTGTGCATCTAGTCGGGCAAAGTACAGGAGTAAATAACCCCAACCAGCGACCCAAACGCCTACCCAAATACTGGTTTGATTCTAGACGCAGATACTTTATCAAAAATCACGGTTGGCTATATGCAGCCCTAGCTGATGCAACTTGGGTGTTTGGTTTCTTTGTGTGGAGATGGCGGCGGGTGATTCAGCGCAAGCCAGACACAGATCCACCCAAGCTAATGAGTGACTTTCTGCTCAATAGCATATTCATGAAAGGAAGTCAAGCTTAACACGGATGACCTATCTGTAGTCGATTTTTAAAACACGATTTTGGTCATAACCTTAATTCACATCAGGCGTAATTCCGGAAGATAAATTCAAAGACAGCGAGATGGTTTGTTCGCAGGGGGGTGCAAGTGCCAAGCTTTTCCAACAACATTGGGGTAGTTGTCATTGGACGCAATGAAGGCGATCGCTTAATCAAAAGCCTAGATGCTGTTGTCGATGGGTCGCGCGTAGTAGTATACGTTGACTCCGGTTCCACCGATGGCAGCTGCGAAATTGCATCTCAACGCGGAGTCGAGGTGGTTAATCTGGATATGTCGATCCCATTCACTGCTGCCAGAGCTCGCAATGCTGGCTTTGAGCGGCTGCGCGCAAAGCATCCTGAAGTAGAGTACGTCCAATTCATTGACGGTGATTGCGAGGTCGTCGAGGGCTGGATCGAGGCAGCCGCCCAAACACTGAATGCCAATCCCGATGCAGTTGCTGTCTGTGGCTGGACGTGCGAACGTTACCCAGACCACAGTATCTATAACCGCATCTGTAGTGTCGAGTGGCGGATGATGGGGCCAATCGGACGGACATCTAGCTTCGGTGGCAACGTGATGATTCGTGCCGATGCCCTGGCGGCCGTAGGGGGCTACGACGCCAGCGTCATCGCCGCCGAAGATGATGAACTGAGCGTGCGGTTGCGTCAAAATGGCGGTACGCTCCTCCGCATCGACCAAGACAGCGTCCTGCACGACGCCGACATGCACAGCCTGTCGCAATGGTGGCGACGTGCCAAACGCTGCGGCTATGCATTTGCTCAAGTTTCGCACATACACGGAGCTTATCCTGAGCGCAAGTTTGTCAAAGAGATATGGCGCACTTGGATTTGGGGGGCGATCGCACCTTTGGGTACACTAGCGCTGTTGCCTTTCACACATGGGCTATCGTTGATTGTCTTGGGGCGCTATCCACTGATCGCTCTGCGGACGATTTTCAAAACGCAGCGACAGGGATTTTCTTGGGCTGACAGCATCGCTTGGGGTTTTTCGTGTGCAGTATCGGTGTTTCCTCAAGCAATTGGTGCTGCCAAGTTCCACCGCGATCGCCTGCTCAAAAAACAGCATGAAATTATTGAACACAAGCTTCCGCAAGCATCCGCGATGAAAGCGATCCAACCAACTGGGAGATAGGTAAATGGCTGATCACAATCGACGTAGTCACCCCGTTGCCGTCGCGCTTCTCGGCGCTGGCTACATTTCTGATTTCCACATTCGGGCGCTGTGCTTGTTACCCAACGTCGAGGTACGAGCCATCTGCGATTTGAACCGCAGACTAGCACAGCGATTTGCCGAGGCCAAGGGCATACCGAACGTCTACAACGATCTGGGCGAGATGCTGTCTCGCGAACAGCTAGACGTTGTTCACATCCTGACGCCGCCTCACGTTCACTTCACGACTGGTAGCCAAGTGATAGAGGCTGGTGTTGATGCCCTGATTGAGAAGCCACTGTGCCACAAAGTTACTTACTGCCAGGAATTACGCAAGCTTGCAGATGCTGCGGGTAGAGCGATCGCTGTTAGCAACAACTTCCTGTATTTCCCGGTGTATGAGAAGTTGGTAGCCGATCTGCGTAGCGGTCGGTTAGGGCAGATCGATCAAATAGACATAGTTTGGAACAAAGAACTTGGACTGCTCAAAGGCGGCCCATTTGGGGCGTGGATGCTCCAGTCACCAAAGAACATTCTATTTGAGGTAGCTCCCCATTCATTCGTCCACCTTATCCATCTCCTCGGTCAGCCCGATTCAATTTCCGTCGATGTCCATGATAAAGTGGAACTGCCGCGCGGGCTAGAATTTTACCGTCGCTGGGAAATCCGAGGTTGGCAGGGTAACACCAGCATCCGGCTGCGGTTTTCGTTCATTGATGGATATCCAGAACACTACATCCATATTCGCGGCACGAATGCAGTGGCGCGGGTGGACTTCGAGAACAACACCTACGTCTGCCAAGAGCATACTCCCTACCTACTCGATGTCGATCGCTATGCCAATGTAGTAACTAGTGCCCGTGACTCTCTACTGCAAGCTAGTGGTACATTGACCAGTTTCGTGCTATCGAAAATGGGTCTATCCAAAGCATCAGGCCCATTCCCCTACAGCATCGCGCGAACAATCGAGAGCTTTTATAACGGTAGGGGAGGGATTCTGGACGAGAGGTTGAGTCCGGCAATTAGTGAAGCCGCAGTTGCACTAGCTGAGTGGGTTGCCCGCGAGGCTAATTTGCCAATACCCGATCAAGCGGTATCTGTTGTCAACGAATTGGCCGAGCCGATCGTACCAAAATCTACAGTGCTGGTGATTGGCGGTACGGGTTTCATTGGTCAAGCCCTGGTGCGCCGCCTCCGTAAAGACGGTTATGGCGTCCGCATTCTTGCCCGCGATCCCAATAGCTGCCCGGCAGAATTACGTAACCTCGGAGTTGAGTTTGCCAAGGGCGACTTTGCTGATGCCAACGCCGTGGAGGCTGCGCTGGATGGCATCCGCTATGTTTACCACCTAGCACGGGGCAACGGCAAAACCTGGAGCGAGTACCTAGAAACTGACGTTAAGCCTACGCGCAAAGTTGCTGAGTTATGTCTCAAACACGGTATTGAGCGGCTGTTTTACGCATCTTCAATTGCGATTTACTATGCTGGCAAGAACACATCGACCATTACGGAAGAAACCAAACCTCATGATGACATAATCCGCGTTGCCCCCTATGCGAGATCGAAAGTAGAAAATGAGCGATCGCTGCTGGAACTCCATCACCAACAGGGCTTACCTGTAGTTATTTTCCGTCCGGGTGTGGTACTCGGTCGCGGTGGCAATCCTTACCACTGGGGAATTGCCGCTTGGCCCTACAGTTCAGTGTGCAGCCTCTACGGTGATGGCAATAACCCCTTACCGATTGTGCTTGTAGATGACGTTGCTGATGCGATGGTGCGGGCGATCGCAGTACCAGGTATTGAAGGTGAGTCTTACAACCTTGCCAGTACCCCTTGTATCACAGCTAATGAATACCTCGATGAGTTTGAGCGTCAGGCGAACATCAAACTACGACGGGTAGCCACAGCTGCTTGGAAATCGTACACCGAAGCCCTTTTTAAGTGGGCAATCAAGAGCATCGGTCGCGATCCCAACGCCGCGTTTCCCAGCTATGCAGATTGCGAGGGTCGCAGCTTTGCTGCTACGTTTGATTCCTCAAAAGCAGAGCGTCAGCTGGGCTGGTCGCCAGTCAAAGACCGCGAAACTATTATCCGCGAAGGCATACATATTCCTGTTGAAGAGTTCTTTAGGTAGAAGGAATACCCCGGTTTCTAGGTGTGAGGAGGATGTCAAGTAAACCTACACACAGCACATAGCTTATGAATTATTTACTAGTTAGCTATGTACCCTTTGGCAAGGGATCATCACCAAATACATATGTCTTAGGCGATATGTGGCTTGAAGACTTACGAGCGCAAGCTAAAGCATGGAGTCCATACGGCAGATTAGGTGTCGCTGTTCGATATGTTGACGATCTGACAGTGGCTGATAGCGGTAGCTTCAACTTAGTAGAAATTAATCCACAGGAAGAGGGATTTGATGTTTTCCCCTTGCCAAATTACTACTCTTTGAAAACTTTCATCAAAACGCTTCCCAAACTCAGGAGGCAGCTAAATCAAGCTTGTCAATGGGCTTCTATTGTACAAGCTGATTACAACGGTCATCCAGTGTCTTTGTCAGAGATTGTTTGGCCAATTGCGAAAAAGCATAACAACAAACGCATCTATGTGTTTAATGGAGCCGATCCTTTTCCTCGCCTAGAGCAGTTTGTTGCACAAGAGCCAAATCCCATTATACGAATGCTGAAACAGCAAAAAATGGTCAAGTATTTTGACCGTTTCTGTCGCCAAGCAATACGTGAAGCTGACCTAGTGTTCGCGCATAACTTTTCAGTAGTTAAGCGGTTTCAGCAAGAGTGGAGCGATCGCTGTCACAATTTTGAACGCACCTTTGTGACAGACGAGATTCTCATTAGCGACCAACAGGCAGCGTTACGCCAACAACGATTAATGGATGCTTCCCAACCACTACGTTTAATTACGGCTGGACGACAAACGCCAATTAAAGCAACTGACCACGTGCTGCGAGCAATGGCAATTGCCTTGTCCCGTGGTATTGACCTGCATTTGGATGTGGTTGGAGATGGGGACTCTCTGGAAAATTACAAGCAATTAGCGGTCGAACTTGGTCTAGAGGAGACAGTTCGGTTCGTCGGTGGCGTGCCTTACGGTCGAGAGTTGTTTGACTGGTTCGATCAAGCGCACATAATCGTAGTCACCAACCTAACCGCCGAAATCAGCCGTAACATATTTTTAGGAATGGCTCGCGGTCTACCAGTGATCCTCTATCGTAATCCCGGAAGCGACGCACTGTTAGAAAAACACAAAACCTCCATTCTCGTGCCCTCCGGTGATATTGACGCTTTGAGTGCAGCATTCATAGAAGCCCATCAAAATCGCACCTACTTAGCTGAGTTACTTGCCAATGGTCTGGCACTTGCTCGCACCAGAACGCTGGATGAAACCCATAGGCGTCGTGCAGAACTTGCTGCGTGTTTGCACGGCTAAAGCATTTACATAGCAATCCAATTTGATTCATGAACTTTACTCGTAAAGACAGGGAACAGGGAACGCTTAACAGGAAAACAATGTGTGTAATTAATTCTGTTTGAATACTTATGGATCACCGTAATAAATTAATTACCAAATTGCGTCGTTGGAAATATTTATTAATCAGGTTGTGCAGTCAAGATAAAATTCTCATTTATCCTTGCCTAGCTTTGATAACTTTTTCGATTGTCATCAGTGGTTGTTCTCTACCAAGCAACCAAACAATGGTGACTGCTGAAAAGAGGATTCCTAGCTCCACTCCTTTTGTTGTAAGTGCCAAAAAGAGTATTCCTAATTCCACTTCTTTTGTAGGAATGGGTCTTAGTGGTATTGCCGATTGGTCAACTCAATTACCATTTTTGGATATTTTTAAACTGTCTCGGCAATGGATTACTCAATGCGAAAGTAGAGATCCAGGTTGTAATAGCAACGGAGAATGGGATACAGATGAATCCAGACTTTTAAATTTAGACAAAAACGGTTGGGTTAAATCTCTACCAAATCCCAATGCTCCTCCTAAATACACCCGAGTCAGTACTTTACTATTGAGAGAAATAAAAGGCCGTTATCCTTCTGGAAAATATATTGTTTTGTATGATGGTGAAGGCACAATTGAGTATGGTTTTGATGCTCAAAAAGATAAAGCCGCTTCAACTCCTGGAAAAGATGTAATCAATGTCAATTCCGAAGGCGGCGGAGGCATATTAATTACTATCAGTTCTACCGACCCTAAAAAGACAGGTAATTACATTCGTAACATTCGAGTTGTCAGAGCTGAAGATTTAGCTCTCTACACTAAAGGTGAAATATTTAATCCTGCTTTTATAAACAAAATTAAAAGCTTTAAAAATCTTCGCTTCATGGACTGGATGCAAACGAATGGCTCACAGCAGAAAGAATGGTCTTCTCGACCTACACCCACAACTGCTTCCTATGCCCTCAATGGAGTACCTGTAGAGGCAATGGTTGCTCTCGCCAATAAAATCAACGCCCAGCCGTGGTTCAATATGCCCCATATGGCTACTGATGAATACATGGCTAAATTTGCTCAAGTGGTGAAAGAAAAACTGAACCCAAAATTAAAGGCATATGTAGAGTTTTCTAATGAGGTTTGGAATTGGAAATTTCCACAGGCAAATTATGCTTTAAAACAAGGTCAAGCGAAATGGGGAAAAGATAAAAAAGATGCTTACATGCATTGGTACGGTATGCGTACTGCTCAAATGTGCAATACCTGGAAAAACACTTTTGCTAAGCAAAAGGATCGTGTAGTGTGCGTGATGGGCACTCAAACAGCATGGCAAGGGTTAGAGAATGCCGCTTTAGACTGCAAATATTGGGTAGCAGAAGGTAATAAATCTTGTTATCAACACGGTATTGATGCTTATGCGATCGCTGGATATTTCGGTACAAGTTTGGGTGCACCGGAAAATACTAAAACAGTAGAGTCTTGGTTGAATGAGCCAGATGGTGGTTTTAGTAAAGCTTTTCAGCAGTTAAAGCAAGGAGGGTTACTTAAAAACTCTAGCGATAGTTTAGCAGATAATTACAACAGCTTTATTTATCATGCCAAGGTAGCCCGAAAAAGAAATTTGCAGCTAGTTGCTTACGAAGGGGGTCAACATATCGTTGGTCATTCTGGAGTGGAGAATAACGAAAAGTTGACCAATTTCTTTATCAAACTAAATCGGCATCCAGCCATGTATGAAATCTATACCCAATTACTAAATGATTGGAAAAAAGCTGGAGGAGGATTATTCATGCATTTTGTCGATATCGGAGCACCTGGTAAGTGGGGAAGTTGGGGCGCATTAGAATACGTAGGACAAAATAGTTCACCTAAATATCAGGCATTAGTAGATTTTAATAAAAATAATCGTTAGCGTGTTGAGTGCTAAAGGCAATTGTAGAAGGGAGCAAGAATTCAATTGCAACAGCCGGGAGGCAGCAGCCCACCACCCTCGTTACCAGGTTGAACCTGGTAACGATAATTAGAGCCTCTGGCTCTTATATAAACTGTTGCGAGATATCAGATAAGCAGCAAGAATTCATAATTATTAAAAATACTTGGTGTGACTAGAAAATTTGTGAGGTAATCAGCATGACAGATAAAACTATAATTGAACCAACTCCATATAAAAATACTAAAAATTCATCAAAATTTTTAAGATATATACATAATTTTCGGGGGTTTGCAATTCTCACAATTGTGGCTACTCATATCATTCCTACTCTAGAATGGGGTGATGAAAGAGTAGAAAAAATAACTTCTATTTTGATTGGCAATGGAACTGTATATTTTATCTTCATAGCAGGATTTTTATTCCAGTTTTTATCTTCCAAATATGAATACAAAAAATACTTGAGTAAAAAACTGCAATACGTTATTCTGCCTTATCTATTAATATCAATACCAGCAATTATATTTTGCATTGCTAGGAAAATATATATTCCACCAGATTGGTTTAGTGCTCGTTTTTCAGATTGGTCAATTCCTGGTCAAATCATCATGTACTTACTGACCGGAGCACATTTACCACCCTTCTGGTTCATTCCCATGATTACCATTTTTTATATTATCTCGCCCATATTGCTATGGGTGGATAGGCATCCCCAAGCCTATCGCATACTCCCCATGTTACTGACGATCACCGCAGTTGTACCTAGACCCTATCAGAATGATAATGTTATGCAGTCATTTGTCCATTTCCTATCTGTCTATATGATAGGTATGTTTTGTTCGCACTATAGAGACAAGCTGTTTTTGATTGTGCAGAAAAAATATTTCTGGCTGCTGATAGGCTTCGTTATCTTAACTGCTTTAGAAATTGCGATCGTACCAAGACCGATTGCGATTAATTCACTGAGTAAACTAATTCTGTGTGTACTAATCATCTACGTTTTATGGCTCATTGAATCACGCCTACCAAAAAAATTTCATGAGATCATGGGTTTCCTAGCTGAATTGAGTTTCGGAATCTATTTTCTCCACGACTACTTCATAATTGCCTACTCTGGGGCAGCTAATAAGTTTGGATTCGATCCATTTTGGACTCAAGCTAATCCATTAACTTTTTCGCTAATTTTCTTCACTGCGGTAGGAGCAAGCATCGTTTCAATCTTGATCGTGAAGAGAATTTTTGGGAAAAATAGCCGATTTGTTATTGGCTCTTAAATGGAGTTTCCGAGATATCTGTTAAGAGCTTGCAAGATTTGATTGAGATAGCCAGAGATTCTAATTCTCGTTACTAGGTTGAACCTGGTAATACCAATTTAAAAAATTATTGCGACAGATGGATTGACACAAACCCGACACAGACAGTAATTCCCAATCCAAAATCTGTCTTGAAAAGCTTTGATCGGAGGAAACCTCCGCTCAAACTTTTCGCAAAATCTAAAATCCAAAATGGTATAACGAGGATGGTTTGGCTTTGATCCCCCCTGCTCCCCTTTGAAAAGGGGGAATATAGCAGTTTGCCTGAAAAAATTTTTCTGCTACCTCATGCACTTCCGTACTTTCTGTTACTCTTTGATTATCCCAAAGTAGGCTCATTTGTCCTGGCGACTTTTTCGACTTGCTACCTTTCTTGATTGGTGGCAAAAATCGGCTTCCCCAATGGCTCCTTTTTTCCGGCTTCGGCTGTGGTCGATATTTTTTACAAAATCCTAGGTATTTAGTAGCACATTCTTCTAAATTTCTCTCAATTGCAAAAATGCCGGATGCTATTGGGTGATAACATCATTACTCAGGCGGTCATGAGTACCATAATTCCTGAATTCATAGAAAAACCCTGCTGCATCCCTTAAGAAGGGAGATTAACTAAAGCGCGAAATGCCAACATACACCTATAAACAACAGCCACTAAAAACAAAATCAGGATGGTCTCTGGAAAAACGAGATCCACAATTTATCAAATTTGTGATGCCTATTTGGGAGTGGTTGTATAAATATTATTTTCGAGTGCAGACAAGTGGTTGGGAGCATATCCCAGCCAACAAAAAAGTTTTATTTGTTGGTTCGCACAATGGGGGATTTGCTGCTCCTGATATGCATATGATGATGTACGACTGGTTCCGACGATTTGGTGTGGAACAGCTAGTCTACGGCTTGATGCATCCTACAATTTGGCAGGCGTGTCCGCCATTAGCAGAAGCAGCCATGAAAGTAGGAGCCATCGTTGCACATCCAAAAATGGCGATCGCCGCTTTGCGTTCTGGAGCCAGTGTACTCGTCTATCCTGGTGGCGTGGAAGATGTATTTCGACCTCATTGTCTGCGTAACAAAATTTACTTTGCTGAACGCCAGGGTTTTATTAAGCTGGCATTACGAGAACATGTGCCGATAGTGCCTGTCATTTCCAGTGGCGCTCACGATACGTTGATTGTGCTGGCTGAGTGCTACGGAATTGTGCAGCAACTCCATCAATGGGGGATGCCTTGGCTATTTGGTATCGATCCAGAAGTATTCCCCATTTACTTAGGACTACCTTGGGGAATTGCATTCGGCCCTTTGCCTAACATTCCTTTGCCAGTGCCTGTTTATACACGAGTTTGTCCGCCAATAGTGTTTGAATGGTATGGTCGAGAAGCAGCGCGCGATCGCGATTATGTCAATGCTTGTTATGAGCTTGTCCGCACTCAGATGCAGAAAGAGTTGGATAATTTAGTCAAACTGAGGATGCAAAGCCAGAATTGAACGACCAATTAACAATGCGTGATAATTAGCTCAAGCAACAATCTGGAAAAATAGAGGAGCGAGAAGATCACATGGTGTCATCTTCATTGGTCTACCATGCTAGCAATTCCAAGCCGCCTCAATCAAATGCCCATACACAAGAACGCTATCCCAAAGCACTGGCGATCGCTGCGATTATTACTAGCGTTATTCTATGGGCATCGGCATTCCCTGCTATTCGAGTTGCGCTGGGTGCATATACTCCTGTGGAAGTCGCTCTTCTGCGATACCTGATTGCATCTACTATCCTAGCTGTTTACGCCGCAGTTAATCGCATGCCAATGCCAAGATTGCAAGACTTGCCACTGATTGCCCTATGTGGTTTTGTCGGTTTTGCTCTTTACAATTTCATGTTGAATGCAGGTCAACTGACCGTCTCGGCAGGCGCAGCAAGCTTTATCATCTCATCAGAAGTAGGCATTATTGCACTATTAGCAAAGCTAGTATTTGGCGAACACCTTAGCAGAGTAGGCTGGATTGGTGTTGCGCTATGCATTGCGGGTGTTGGTGTGATTTCGCTCAATACAGGCAGCACATTTCAACTCTCATGGGGAGTAGTGCTAGTTTTCATTGCTACATTATCGATTAGCTTCTACTCAGTGCTGCAAAAGCCATTATTACAAAGATACAATGCAATTCAGTTTACAACTTATGCAATTTGGGCAGGAACATTATTTCTGTTTTTCTTTGCACCTAGTGCAGTTTTGTCAGTTACTCATGCACCTATTGCCCCTACGCTGGCGATCGCGTATATGGGGTTGTTTCCAGGTGTAGTTGCATACATAGCATGGTCTTACGTTCTGTCAAAAATTCCGACTTCACAAGCAGGTAGTTACCTTGCACTGATTCCAGTAGCAGCATTGTTGATTTCATGGCTATGGCTGAACGAAGTGCCTACAACAGTCTCCCTGTTTGGTGGTACTATCGTCTTGTGTGGTGTACTGCTTGTCAATCGACGTACTACGCAGTCAGCAACCTAATTTAGCGTCAATTCGAGTGATGGAGAAAGCTGGATTAGCTTTGAGGAGTATTTCACACATACATCTCCTCGGGGATTAGAGAAGCCATCCGTAAGGTACGCTTTATCTAAGAAAGAGTGGGAGCAGATCTTCTGAACGAATGAAATTTAGAAAGACTCTGCGCCCCTGGTGCGCTTACTCTGCTACAGGCGTGTGTTTAAAAAAGCTACTCTTTTACGCAAAGCTGTACTAATACTAGGTTGCAGTCAAAGATAGTACTTCCCTCACCCCCTCACCCCCTCTCCCAAATTGGGAGAGGGGAGGGGGAGAGGGCACGAATTGCTATATCTGAACACAACTTGGTATAAATGCAAGTAATGTTAAAAATAATTCATCGGGTCTACTGGTGTACCATTTTTCCGCACTTCAAAATGGAGATGGGGGCCAGTAGATAAACCTGTGGAACCAACTGCGGCGATCGCTTGTCCGCGCTTTACCGTTTGTCCTTCAGAAACATACAATTCACTGCTATGTCCGTAGAGGGTAGTAATGCCATCGCCGTGATCGATAATTACTGCTCTACCATAACCGCCATACCAGCCAGCAAAAATGACTGTTCCGGAGTCTGCTGCTCGAATTGTACTGCCGTAACTGGCGGCAAAATCTTGACCGGCGTGAAAACGGCGATAACCTAAAACAGGATGCATTCGCCAACCAAAGGGACTGCTGGTAGGTGCATCGGTAGGATACGCTAGCATACCTGTACCGCGAACAATTATACTGTTGCGGCTGTTTGTCTTAGCTGCTGCTTCTCTAGCCCTGGCTTCGGCAACTTTTTTTTGAATTAAAGTTGCGATTGTCTGGGAATCTTTCTCTAATTGAGTTTGTGCTGCTTCTAATGCGAGGCGATCGCTATTGAGGCGCACAATTAATTCCTGTTGAAAGTCTGTTTGCGTTTGATAATTGGCTTTTTGTGCCAGTAATTGCTGCCTAATCAAGGCTATTTCATTCTTTTGTTGTTCTACTTCTATTCTTTGTATATTGATCTGATTTGCTTGTGTTGTCAGTTTGACTAAGATTTGCTGGTCTGCCTGATAAACTAACTTCAGATAACGACGGTGGCTGATAAAGTCACTCAGATTTTGACTTTGTAGCAAAACTGCCCATCCCTGATTCACTGGAGAGCGTTGTAGAAAGCGCAGGCGGGCAATTGTTGCTGCTTGTCGTTCTTGATAAGAAACTTCTGCTGCTGCTAAATCGGCTTGTAGCTGTTGCAAGCGTTCTGTTGCTAGCTTTAGGCGTAACTCGCTGTCTTTAATTTGAGTGTCAGTGGTTTTTAAGTTTTGCTGCAAACCGTTGAGTCGTTCTTGCGCTGCTTGTTGCAAATTGGTGAGGCGATCGCGTTCTTGTTTGACATTCTGATGCAGTTTGTCAATTTGTTGCTGCTGCTGTCGCAAACTTTTAATTGCATCGGGTGTTGCTGTCGGCGCTGCATCAGCTGGTAATGCTGGCAGAAACATCAACCATATGCACACAATCATCCAAAATGCAAGATTTAAAATACTCTTTTTTTCTACAAATAGCGCTCTCATGTTGTTAGGTAGAACAAGCGCGATCGCTCAAAACACCATGAGTAGTTTTCCCAAAATCCGGTTAACTTATTTCAATCTCTGGGGAATTGGGAATTTACCTTGTGCTTTGCTACAGGGCTTGACACTACCCCTGTCAAGGTGTGAGTCTTAGAAATGGATTTTTCTTGGTGTCTTAGTGTCTTGGTGAGTCCAGCCCCCGTCTTGGCTTCTGCCGAGATGGGGGACTGGCGAACCCGGAGGGTGGTGAAAAAAGAATGATTGAAACACAAAGACACAAAGACACAAAGAGGAAAATAGTCTTGTTTACTAAGATAATGGTTCGTTTTTTACCCACCTTGACAGGGCTAGGCTTGACACTTCGCAGAAATTTGTTTAAATGAATTTAAATAGGTAATATCGACTGCCAAAAAACTTTCAACTCGCAATGCAAGTAAACGTTCGCCTAACAACTACCACCACTACTACCCAAACAACCAATTGGGGGGTTGTGAGGTGATCGCGTTGATTTAAAATTCGACAGCACCCCATCAACCCTCCAGGCAATGCCCAGGAGGGTTTTGAATTTTTATAGAAGAACTAGGAGAAAACAGATGTCTATTCGTTGGACTACCACCACTACCACCACAATCGCGCCTGGAGGGACGTGAGGATAGATGCTGCGTGCAATCGAAACCCAACCACCCCTCTAGGTCAAACCTAGAGGGGTTTTTCATTAGCAAATTATTCACAAGGAGATACAACCATGTTCGATCATCGAGAACTAGCAAAAGTGATGGATTTATTTCATTTTGAGGAGCATAGTCCGGGAATGATGTTTTGGCATCCCATCGGACTTCAGTTTTTCCGAGTTATCGAAGACTTTATGCGACAAGTTTACCAAGCTTACGGCTTTGAGGAAGTGCGATCGCCTGTAGCATTGAATCGATCGCTTTGGGAACGTTCAGGACACTGGCAAAAGTTCCGTAAGAACATGTTTGTTGTGGGTATTCCGGATGCTGATGCAGAACCTGACTATGCGTTAAAACCAATGTCATGCCCAGCACACATTGCCATCTACAAATCTCACAAACGGAGTTATCGGGAAATACCGATGCGATTGCTGGAATTTGGCATTGTCCATCGTAACGAACCTTCCGGTACGCTATCTGGCTGTATGCGTCTGCGTCAGTTTGTGCAGGACGATGCCCATATTTTTTGCCGGGAAGCCGATATCCGAGATGAGATTAGCAATTTTCTCAGGATGGTCAAGCAGGTTTATGCAGCCTTTGGATATAATAACTTTTCAATTCGGATTGCTCTACGACCAGAGCAACGTCTTGGATCGGATGAGTTATGGGATCGGGCTGAGTCTGCCTTGATTGAGGCAGTTCAAGCACTGGATTACGCCTATGAATTAGCGCCTGGTGAAGGATCTTTCTACAGTCCCAAGATTGAAGTTAGCTTGCAAGATCACTTAGGGCGATCGTGGCAGTGTGGCACGATTCAGGTTGATTTCAACTTTCCTCAACTTTTTGATTTATCCTTCGTCAATGAGAAAGGCGATTTAGAGCAGCTGGTGATGCTGCACCAAGCGGTTCTAGGTTCTTTGGAACGCTGGATTGGCATTTTGTTGGAAAATCACGGTGGGGTTTTACCGCTTTGGGTTGCTCCTGTGCAAATTGCCGTGGCTTCGGTTTCTAAAAAATCGGCAGATTGGGCGGAAGTGATTTTCAAAAGGCTGAAACAGATAGGGGCAAGAGTAGAATTGCATGTGAGCGATCGCACGATTGCCAAAAAGATTCGAGAACTGTCTGTACGCAAGATACCGCTGATCGCTGTTGTGGGTGAAAAAGAAGCGATGAATCAATCTCTCAACTTGCGTCGTCTCGGAATTGCTGGACAACAGGAAATTCAGCTTCCTGAGTTAGAAACAGAATTATTAAATCTAAGATAAAGCTTTCTTTGTGTCTTTGTGTCTTTGTGGTGAAAAACTAAGTTTTATTAACCACCAAGACACCAAGACACCAAGTTGAATCATGAAGCAATAGACATCTTAAGGATTAATCATCAAACCGCACCCCTAGATCCACGCCCAAAACTTCTTCTATTTTGCGAAGCGTCGGTTCTGGTAAAACATCATTTTCTTCACGTTCTATTCGATACCAATTAGCACGAGTCATATTGGCGGCTTTTGCTAACTCTTCTACCGACCGTGGATCTCGCTCTCTGGCTTCTTTAATTTTTGCTCCGATGCCAGGGGCATCTATCCTTATAACCCGTTCTATCTGCACGTTTATAACATGGACAACCCTCTTTTATTCAATCATCTTGTAAATCTTATGTAAAATGTAGAGTATCACTTGACAATTTGTCAAGTGAGAGGATACAGTAAAGATATAGAGAAAGCGCTCTGACTGGTAATCTGAAGCGCTTTTTTAATCCTAAATTCAAGGAATAGAACAATTATGACACAACTCATCCTTTGCCAAACACCCACAAAAGGCTGGGTGAATTTGGCTTATGTCCGTCAAATTCAGTTCCGGCGAATTCACATTCATAGATCGCTGCAAATTACTTGCCTTGTTACTTGGAGCAATGGAGATAAGGAAGCTTTTTTCGCAAAGGATGCTGAGGCTATAGCTCAAGCACTGAACAAGCAGCCATATCACTCACCCCGTTAGCAATGATCCAAAATTTGTTCGCCAGACACCAAAGCAAAATCTTAGCTATGCCAGCATTAATTTAGATATATCAAATGGTTAAGGTTGTTTGACATTCTGCCTTTTTTTTGCAGGCTGATTTTGGAGGGATAAATGTCTAAACTACACTCACACTAGTTTACCCGATCTTTGCAAAATATCAAGTCCCCTAATCTTGCTTTTCAAGGGGGATTAGGGGGAATCGACAACAGATTACAACTAACTGGGTGCGATCGCCAGGCATTAGTTAACTACATGCCACCCTTTAACCAAAACCTCCCTTTGCCCTTTGGGTTTACAGCTCAGGTGAGGGGTGATTAAGTCTTAACGTAATTGTCTTCTCTTGTTTCAAGACAGAGAGTTACCCAACTGAAAGTGAGGTTTCTATGAATATAGGCAGAGCCATTCTTTTGATTGCTTTAGTTTTTCCAGGCTTGATGGTGGCGGGAACATCGATTTACTCGTTCAACAATGATTACGCAGCGATGGAAAGAACCGAGAGATATGTGGATCAGTTAGCAAGGCAGAGAAGAGTAAGTCAGAGACAGTTAGATTTAGCCTACCATCGCAGTATGGTTCACCGCATGAATGCATTCACTAATGGCACATGGGGATTCATCGGCGCGACGATCGCAGCCATTGGTATACATGGGTTAGCAATTACCAAAGATGAATCATTTCAAGACCAAAAGAAAGCATCATAGTTAGTGGTTGGTTTTTGGTTGTTAGTTGGTACAAACAACAAACAACTCTCAACAACGATCAATGATAAATTTCTTGAGGTCAGCTAAAGCGCGATCGCGATAGCGTCCGTATCGTTCCTGCTTGTTTTTGATTTTCTCTCCTAGTTCGGGCAAAATTCCAAAGTTGGGTGGCATGGGTTGAAAATGCTTGGGTGAAGCCGAACTGATAAACTCAAACAGCGCCCCCATCATCGTTGTTGTCGGTAGATTTAACGGTTCTTTACCCAAAGCCAGCCGTGCGGCATTTGTGCCAGCCAGCCATCCACCCGCAGAAGCAGCAGTGTAGCCTTCAGTACCAATCAACTGCCCAGCACCTAACAATGTCTGACGATTTTTAAATTGCAAGGTAGGTAGCATCAACTGCGGTGCATTAATAAAGGTATTGCGGTGCATCACCCCTAACCGTACAAACTCGGCATTTTCCAAACCGGGTATCATTTGGAATACGCGCTTTTGCTCGCCCCAGCGCAGGTTAGTTTGGAATCCTACCATGTTCCAAAGTTGACCTGCTTTGTCTTCTTGTCGCAGCTGCACCACGGCGTAAGGACGTTCACCACCCCCCCTTACATTCCCCCCGCTTGTGGGGGGGACAGAGGGGGGGTTCAATCCTACTGGTTTGAGCGGGCCGTAGCGCATTGTATCTTCTCCTCGCCGTGCTAGTTCTTCAATAGGCAGACAAGCTTCAAAAAATTTTGCTGTTTCCCGCTCAAAATCCTTCAATTCTGTTTGTTCAGCTGCACAAAGTTCTTGCCAAAACCGCAGGTACTGCTCTTTATTCATCGGACAGTTGAGATAAGCGGCTTCGCCTTTGTCGTAGCGAGAGGCAAGAAAAGCAATGTCGTGGTTAATCGTTTCTCCAACAACAATAGGGCTAGCGGCATCGAAAAAGCTGAGATATTCCATCCCGGTGAAGCGACGCAAATCTTCTGCTAAATCGGGACTGGTAAGCGGGCCAGTTGCTAAAACTACAATTCCTTCCGGTATACTACGTATTTCATCCCGACGCAGTTCGATTAAAGGATGTTGAGAGAGGGTTTGTGTTAAATCTTGGCTAAATTGTCCCCTATCAACAGCTAGCGCCCCCCCGGCGGGGACTTGATGTTCATCCGCTTTAGCAATCACAATCGAACCGAGTTGACGCAATTCTTCATGTAACAAACCAGCAGCGCGATCGCTAGCCATTGCACCAAAAGAATTACTGCACACCAATTCTGCTAAATGTTCTGTATGATGGGCGGGACTGAAGCGATGGGGACGCATTTCATAGAGAATTACGGGTACTCCCGCCTGGGCAATTTGCCAAGCTGCTTCTGTTCCAGCCAGTCCACCTCCAATAACTACGATCGGTTGTTTTTCCATAATTAAATACTTAGTTTCACCCTTTGCACTTTACTAAAACTTTCACTGTCTGAGAAAGATTATTTTTTAATGCTATATATCAATTTATACTTTTAACCAGAGGTTGTTAATTGCTAAATAAAAAAGATAATTGACGTATAAAGTATGAAACATGTACATACAATGATACTGTTTACTAGTCCAACCGAGGTTGAATAATAAAGTTATTTGGGTGCGTTTGTGAGTAAACACAACCCAAAATCATTGCATTTAATCAGTAGCTGTCCACCGAGCTATAAATTCTTGACCTTTGTCTTTTCCATGCTGGTAAACTGCACAGAATCCCTCAACAGTAGCATCTGTAAAACTAACTCCGAACTCTTGGGGATCTACATCCGGTTTAATAATGTGGATATCCACCCCTTTGTAATTCTCAGGAATTGGCTGTAGTTGGAACATATCACGATAGAGGGTTCCTGGTTCGTTAGCGATCGCGATCGCTTCGGTGTATCCCAACTCAACCATTTCTATTGCTGGACACAAACAAGTGTAGGAAGCGTCAACGTAAGGCTTTCCACCTATCCAAGCGGGGACATCCCAAGCATGCAGCATTCGAGAAGAAGCATAAGCCACTTCTTCAAAATTACTGGTATCAAGACGCAGTTCATCTTTGAGATTGTTGGTGCTAAATAACACCGCCTGCAAATGCTCGTTTACCCAACTGCGATCGCCTTTGCTTGCGGATACCAATAAACGCCGTCCTAAACGTCTCGCTTTTTCAGTTTGAGTCTCGTTAGTAGCTTCTGGAGTGATTACTGCACTGGTAGCAACAAAATATTCTGGTGTTTGTGCTGCAAATAGTAGTTCTTTCGGCGGACTGAAATGTGCAATTCCCCCAAGTGCTAATTGACTCATCCCCACATCTGGTTGTTTGATTACTTTTAACCCGGCTAACCAGTAATCAACGCCCAAATCTGTAGCTTTGCCAATGGTAGCCCAAGCAGTTGGTATAACCGACGAAGATGCAGCGGCATAGGCATCAGCTCGAATTCCGGCAGATTCTAGCGCACTTAATACACCATGAGTGAAAGCGCCTTTAAAGCTACCAGAGGAACAGGCGATCGCCAATTTTTGTGTATTTTTCATAATATATTTCTATTACTTTGCATGATTTACTCGGTTCATCTCGCGTTGATGCAGCTTCATCAAAACCCGCCGGAATTGCTCAAATTCTTCTGCACTCAATTCCGTCTTTTGCCATGCAGGACGTTGCATCAATCGCTCAAACCAATCATTTAATTTGGGATAATTACTCAAGTTAATTCCCAATTTAGGTAATAAAGATATATCTGTGCCAACGCTAATATCTGCTAAAGTTAACTGCTCACCTCCAAAATAAGAGCTATTGCCCAAAGTTGTCATTAAAAATTGGAGTACTTTCTCTACATGCTGCTTTGCTTGTATAAATTTTGGTGAATCGTCACTTGCAAAAATGAGAGAAATTGCTTTTGGCAGTAGTTCATTTGTGGATACCATTTGCACCATTCTTACTTTTGCTAGTGCTTGAGCTTCTCTCGGTAACAGTGCAGGATGAGGATATTTTATTTCTAAATAATCCAAAATTGCTAGTGATTCTAACACCCTAAAACCATCATCAATGATTACTGGAATGTGATGAAATGGATTAATTTCTAAAAAATTAGATTGTAATTGATCGCCATCCAATTTCATCAAAAAAAGCTCAAATGAGACATTCTTTTCTAGTAAAGTTCGCCATACGCGAAGCGCCATTGGAGAACGGGGATTGTAGTAAAACTTGAGCATGATGATTTATCTCCTAAAATCAATCAAAAAGACTGATTGGTCTGTAATTCAACAAAAAAATTATCTTGGACTTCTAAACAAGAGTTATGAGACAGCCAAAGATAAGCAGCAGAGTGCCAATTAATGAGCTAATGGCACCGACAATATTGCCTGCATAGACGACTTTATTTTTACTTGATCCTTGAATTGAAAGACCGCGATGACCTACCCAAGCGCCATAGGGCAAAGCAATACAAAATCCATATCCAGAAACCACAAATGACCAAACCAAAGTTAAATCAGATATGGGGTCTAATTTCAAATGAGATAAGACACCAGCAATAGCAATCATCGTGGTTCCACCCATTGCTAATCCAGAATGTGCTACACGCCATCCACGAATAGTATTTTCATCTTGTTTTGTGTTGATAGCGTGACCGTAGGGTATTCCTGTTAATAAACCAACCAGCAAAACTATGGCTCCATGAAGTGTTAATTGAATAGCAAGTGGATTCATTTTTAAACACCTATATTTAACTGTTTCTATCGCGATAAAGACGCAGCACAAATTTACCAGCAGCGGTTTCCCTGAATGCATTAATTTCAGATACTAGGTTTGGTGGTAATTCCTTGTAACTGACACGCTGCATCGGGTGTTGTGGTGGTTGTACAACCGGAGCAGCAAGCGCTGCAAAAGTGAGGTCAGCAGCAGAAAAACTATCTCCTACTAAATAAATGCGTCCATCAGCTAACAATTCGTTGACTTGCTCAAAAATGCTCTTGATTTTTTCATAAGCTTGTTCAGCAGATTCTGGATTTATATTTAGTTTCCGCTTAGCAAGTGAACGAGTGACGGGAAAAACTATTGGAAATAATGCTCGTTCAAAAAAAGGAACACCCTGACACCATCTGCTTTGCATAATTTTGTAGCTATTCATGACCTGAAAATAACCCCAACGGCGTGTAGCAGGGCCAAGCTGTGAGTTAAATAAATCTTCTAGTTCTTCTACTTCTCGATGTTGGTCTGGATCTGTAGGGTAAAGCTTGGCGTTGTCAGGAGCGATTGAATCCAAGTATCTTAAAATATCAGTCGAATCAATAAAAACTCCTGTTTCTGTTATTAAAACAGGAGTTGTTTTTCCGCCGACACGACCCGTTGCTAATAGATGAAATGGTAGCGTATGTGGTTGTTCAACGTAAGTAAATTTCAATTTGGTAAGCGCCCATCTTGCTTTTTCGCAATAATGACTAACAGGAATAGTAATCAGACGAAAAGGTTTTGTCTGAGTTTCAATTGTTTTATTCATTGCTAATTTGATGAATTTAAATGTTTGAAGTAAGCTGTTGATGCTGTAAATATTTCTCCTGCAATTCCTCTGGAATAGGAATCGGACGACCATTATTCAAATTAACAAATGCACCCTTCTGCGTAGCTGTTGCTGCCAGTTCGTGATTGCATAAAAATTCTGCTTGAACAGTCCACTTGAGACGCCCTAAACTACTTAGCCACAATCGCCCTATGACTTGGTCGCAAAGCTTGATAGGGCGTTTATAATCAATTTCGGTTCCTGCAAGTATGGGAGCATACCCTTGCTCAATTTGTTTATCAAGTGGAAAGTGTTCATCCAAGCACTTTAAACGTAAATCTTCCAACCACCTGATATACACAATATTGCTAACTATTCCGACAAAATCAATGTCATATGTTCGTACAGGTATTGTAAGTTCCACTTCTAATGGTCTTTGCAGTTCCTGGGATATTAGCATGATTTTTCTGGAAATTTGGATTTTTTGAGACCGAATGGTTTTTTAGAATCTTTATTCATAGTCACTACTTTAATTTAATTTCAGACTCAACGGTCTTTTTTTTCATAAAAAAAACAAAAAAGATGTTTACTTTATATCCGCAATTGACTTTCTATGTAATCATTTAAATGCTTAGTTACTCTTTCCATATGAATGAAATCTCTGTATAGTCTGCTCATCATTACAGCCCCTTCTAGTGCTGAAATAATTATGGTTGCAACTTCATCAGCATCAACGTCCGGACGGATTTCTCCTTTTTCAATTCCTTTTTGAATGATTCGACAAAGCATATCGCGCCACGAATTCATTGCCTGTTGGGTACGTTCTCGCAATGCTGGGTGAGCATCATCACTCTCAACCGCAGTATTCAGCAGCGGACACCCTCCTTTGATAGGTGGATTATCTATATATTTGTGAAATACATCAATAATTGCTTGCAAGCGTTCAATTGCATGACGCTTGTTTCGCAAGGCAGTTCGATATAGTTGCCTAATGCAGGCGATCGCATAATCAAAAGCCTGTAGCGCTAGTTCATCTTTGCTGTTGAAATGATTATATATCCCTCCTTTTTGCAATCCCGTCACTCGCATGATGTCTGAAATAGACGAGCCAGCATACCCCTGTTGATTAAACAGTTCGGCTGCTTGCTGGATAATTCTTGCTTTTGTTTCTTCGCCTTTTGACATCAATATATTTGCGACCAACTGGTCTGAATAAGTCTAACTTGATGTATAGTTTGCAGTCAAGCTGCGAGAGGAAAGAGGACAAGGAAAGGAAGGTGGGGAGATGGGGAGATGGGGAGACATAATCCCATTATTCCATCACCCACCCCCATGCGACGGCTAGTGTTAACGGAACCGTATTAGATTGTTTTCTACATTCTTCAAGTGGGACGATAGGCGATGCGCAGACTTTGCACAAGAATAACCAGAGATGCGATCGCCATCAAAGCTCCCCAGAACCAGTAAGGTAAAAACAATTCCTGCTGAATCTGTGCAGTATCAGATAGCCCCAGATAACCAGCACCATAGCTAAATAAATAATTGAGTTGATGATAAGTACTTACACAGGCTTGTACGCCCAGGAATTGAATGCCAAACTCCTGTACCCAACGAGGTGCTTTAAGACTAACACCCAATATCACAAAGCCTAACAGGGGAATTGCTACCAATCCAAACGGCGATCGCACCCAAATTAGCGCTGAAAGCATCAAAAAACCACCTAAAATTTTCAAAATCCAGGTGGTAGTATTAAAGTTGCGTGAAGCTAAAATCAAAGCAGCACCAGCTATAGGCGGCCCCATTGGCCCAGCTGCTGCTACTAAAGCACGACCAAGCGGCCCCAATAAAAATCCACCACTGTAACTATAAGTTGCTACACCAGAACCATCAGGAAAAATCTGCAATTGCTGAAAATTTCCTCCTAACAACAGCGCCATCAACCCGTGACCCATTTCATGAAACCAAGTAGCCAGAATGCTAAATGGGTACAAAATGTAATCACCTGCGGGTAGTTGCCATAATACAATGGTCGCGATCGCCGCTACTATTAACCAGGTAAACCCCATACGATCAAGTGGGGCTTCTTTGGTGAATATGGGTTCAAAATCTTTCCTATGTTCCCTCATGGGTGACATTCCTTAGCTTTTCAAGCCAAGTGCTGAAATTGCACTTGTATCCATCCTAGCCGCTTCTGAGAGTGAGGAGAACGCGGATTCAAATCTTGTACCCTACCCTGCGAGAAGAGCTACTCTCCGAGAAGCCACCCTCTGGGCATCTACGCCCTACAAGTGGGAGAGCCTCCTGGCTGTTGAACATAGGTGCAAGATATCATTTTATACAAAGTTATATTTGGTTTTGAAGACCAATAAGGGGAAAGGGAATCAGTTTCTACTTTACTATATTTCTCATTCTCCAATTTCTGTGTCTTTTTCCCCACTTACCACTACGCTACTCCGCTGAAGTGAGGAAACATCTGCATGCGCTCCTCCATTTACCATTGTTGCTGAGCAACGCCGCGAGGTGACTAGCAGTGCAGTCGATACTCCGAGATGAATTTGAATTTGTGGCCCAGAGCGAGCTAAGCGGAGAATGACTCCATCTGTAACCAGTATTTGCACAATCGCTTCTCCATCTACATAAGTTCCATTTGCACCTAAGTTCACAACTTCCCAGCCACGATCTATTCGTCGTATTTCGATGTGAAGGCGGGAAACCACAGCACTATAAAGAACAACATGGTTATCCGCCGCTCGTCCAATGCGAATGACTGGTTCGTCGTCTGCAAAAGTCCAACTTTGAGCTGGAATGGATTGTAGTGGGTGCAGGAGGGTAAGTGTAATCACGCGCGAGGCTTGTATCAATTCCCTCCACTATAACTGAATACCTAAGAGAATTGAAACAGGAATGTTACCAAATCTCCCTTACCCAGGCTAATGCGATCGCCTGGTCTTAAACGATGTCGGTTTCCTGGCAATAGTGGCAAATTATTGATGTAAGTACCGTTAGAACTACCTACATCTTCAATATAGTAAGCGTCTCCCTCCACACGAATATCTGCATGAATCCGCGAAACAATTTCTGAATTGGGGAATCCAGAAACATCCACATCCGGGGGAATACGGTCATTGGGCTTACCAATATGAATGACAGAAAGATTCTGTGGCAATTCAATTTGTCTGTCGGTTTGGACATGAACAAGCCGCGCAGTTACCTGCTGTAATTGCGTTCTAGCAGCAGTGACTGGTGGTGTGGGCTGTGATGGTGCGGGCTGTGGTGGTTCTACTTTCGGTTCTGGTGTGGGCTGTGGTTCTGGTGCCGGACTTTCTTCTTCAGCAGTTATAGGCGGGGCTGCGACAGTTGGTGGTGGCGGTGGCACTGGTGGTATCGGGGCTGGAGACGGGCCTGTTTCCTCAGCAGTAAAAATTGGAGCTGGGGCGGCAGGTGGTTCCGGAATTTCATTTTCTGAAGGAGCTGCTACTGCTGTTGGTGGTAAAGGTGAAGAGTCAGGCGCAGTATAACTGGTAGATCCACTCATCGATACTGTTTGTTGTTGTACAAGTGGGTCAGGATTTACTAAAGGTTCTACTTCTAGAGGGATGTCCGGTGCTACGGTTGCTGCTACTGGTATTGGCGTACCTGTACGCAGGTGGTAGCCACACTGTCCGCAAAAAGAAGCATCTGCCTGCACGGTTGCCCCACAACTAGGACAGGTAGTAGTCGCTGGTAACGGGGTATAGCAAGCTTCACACTGGGTAGCGCCATCAGGGTTGTGGTGATTGCAGTTTGGGCAGACGATCATGGAATTTAACCTTTGTTCTAGGTCATCATACAATAGTGCTGGCAAGCAGAGGGGCAAACTCTAGCTTCCGATCTTAGCAATTACTATTTATGAAGGCAGAAAGCAGAAGGTAGAAGGTTAAAAGATGAAAAATTTACACTTTAATATTTCATCGTTCATACTCTACCCTACTCTGCGGAAAGACGCCTTGACAGGCGTCTACATACTTCTTCTTTCTTCCTTCATCACTTATTTAAGTTCATCACCCGCCGCTGCATCCAACAGCCACCAAAGTTCTCCTTGGGGTTGAATTAAGCGGGATGGGTAAGTGAAACTATCTGCTTGGAGTGCGAAAACTTGAGCTAAGGCTGGTTTTTTGTTGGCACCAGCCACTACAAAAATAACGCACCTTGCTGCGTTAATGAATGGATATGTAAAGGTGATACGTGGGTTTCCGTCTTTGTTACCTACTGTAACTAAGCGATCGCTTACTTTTAAAGCTTCTGTGTGGGGAAACAAAGAAGCAGTGTGACCATCATCACCCATTCCTTGCAACATCACATCTAAAGCAGGAAACTCACCCGGCGAACAATGAAAAAATTCTTGCAGTTCCTGTTCGTACTTAGCCGCAGATACTGCTGGATCGCCTTCGGTAGTGGGCATTGGGTGAATATTAGCCGCTGGTATATCCACGCGATCTAACCATGTACGACGCGCCATGCCTTCATTGCTATCTGGATGATCGGATGGAACGTAACGCTCATCTCCCCAAAATACATGAATTTTATCCCAAGGTAGATTTTCTGTGGCGATCGCTTCGTATAACGGCTTGGGTGTGCTGCCGCCAGAAAGGGCGATGGTAAATCTCCCCCGCTGTTCAATCGCAGCGTTAATTTTTGAGAGAATCAATTCTTTTGCTCGCGCAATCAGCGCTGCCTGATCCGGTAGAATTTCAACCTTTCTGTTCATCGCTTCCTCATGATATTGGCGACTTCCAGCATTACCATATCGAACTTATAACTAATCCTGTTTTGACCTTCTGAAACTTTTAACATCAACAATTTGTTTATTCAACACAGATACGGCAAAGTAATAAAATTTCGCCAAATCTTAATAAAAATCATCAGTAACATTCTTCCTGCTGCTTTCTGTTAGCCCTGATACAGTTGATCTCAGTTAAGCATCATGATCGAATCATCGCTACCACGGATGAAAATAAATCTTTCCTTTCCCCTTTCCCCTTTCTCCTTTACTCTATTTTCATCGGAGCGATCGCTTCCTGTTGGGCAATTAACAATTTCTGAATTCCTTTTTCTGCGAAATCTAACAGTTGATTCAACTGGGCACGGCTAAAACTGCCTTCTTCGGCTGTTCCCTGGACTTCAATAATCTCTAAATCTTGATTCATCACCACATTGAAATCTACTGTAGCGGCAACATCTTCAATGTAGTTCAAATCTAGGAAAGCCTCTCCCTGTAGTAATCCGACGGAAACAGCTGCTACTTGTCCAACTAGGGGCGATCGCTCTAAATCTCCCTGCTGCATCAATTTGGAAATCGCATCTGCTAACGCTACAAACCCGCCTGTGATCGCTGCTGTTCTTGTACCTGCGTCTGCTTGTAGCACATCTGCATCTACATTCAGCGTGCGTTCTCCCAAGGCATCCAAATCTACTGCTGCCCGTAAGCTGCGTCCAATTAAACGCTGAATTTCTTGAGTCCGGCCAGATAATTTCAAAAATTCTCGTTCTTGCCGTTGTTGAGTGGCAGTTGGTAACATTCGGTACTCAGCGGTTAGCCAACCTTTACCAGTACCAGCTAGAAATTTGGGGACTCCTTCAGCTACGCTCACGGTACACAGTACTTTTGTTTCACCGCAGATTGTGAGAACCGAACCAGGAGCAAAGCGAGTAAAATTTTGCTGAAAGCTAACGGGACGGAGTTGATAAGGTTGCCGACCGTCTGGACGCTGCCAAGCCATTGGAGTAGCCTCAAAATTTTAATATTAGGATACTGCCTTCAGATTATCCTTTCAGTTTGAGGTTTCGGTATTTTTAAACAACTATGTTAAGAATTTAGGGACTAGGGACTGGGGACTGAGGAAAAGTTCTATAGACTGTTAAGCAACAGAGACGAGATTAATAATACAGTGCTGCACCATTTCTGGTGACTGATCGCCATTAATCGTCAATAAGCGGCGGCGGCGATCGTAATATTCCAGTATGGGAATAGTGCGATCGTAGAATAATTCGACGCGGCGCTGTACAATTTCTGGTTGGTCATCAGGAAGAGAACGACCTAAAGCACGGCTGACCATAACCGCATGTGGTACTTGTAAATAAATTGCCCAGTTTAAATCTTGTCCTAGGTCATCTAACAAAAAATCCAGTTCTTCTGCTTGAAAAGCAGTACGGGGATAACCTTCTAACACCCAACCACGGTTGACATTAGGCTGCTTCAGCCGAGCTAGGATGAATTCAATAATTATTTCGTCTGGAACTAATTCCCCTGTTTGCACGTATGGTTGAGTGAGACGTCCCCAGTCAGTTAATTTCGCTATTGCTTGGCGCAAAATTTCCCCTGTGGCAATCAGAGGAATATCAAAATGTTCGCTAAGCCTTTGTGCTTGAGTACTTTTTCCTGCTCCTGAACCTCCCAGAATGACCAATCTCACAACAATTCACTCCTAGTATCTCTGTCAATTTCACTACTGTCTTAATCTGTTTTGACAAACAAAAGGTAAATTTCACATCCGGACATTTCAGAAGTTTTTCAGAATCTTACAGCCCGATCTCAGGTGTTTCCGGGATTTAAGCTTCCAGTTAGGTGTTTTAATTTTGACCATCAATTGTAGAAGCAAGATGAAAAATTGAAAACGCAATAGCTCTTGACTTCAGTACAAACGTAGTGTTTGACTAAGAATGCAAATTGCAAAATCCACTACACATTCTTAAAAATAGCTTGATTATACAAGCAGGTTTACCAAAACTAACCTCAGAAAAAGCGCTTTAATTTGTTGTAACTTTTTGAACATTTATCTATGGTTGCCCAGCTAGAAACCCCAAGCGGAAATTCGACCCTTAGCTTACCATATGCTGTAGAGGGTCTCGTACAAGTTTTCACTAGTGCTCATCGTAACTTTTTTACTAGCGTTATGGCTCAGGCACTGAGAATTGCCGGTCAGGGTACGCCAGTGCTAGTAGTGCAATTCCTCAAAGGAGGCATCCGTCAAGGGCACGAACATCCCATTCGGTTAGGACAAAATTTAGATTGGATTCGCTGCGATTTGCCTCGTTGTATTGATACACCACACCTCGACGAATCCGAAGCTCAAGCTCTACAAAAGTTGTGGCAACATACACAAAAGGTTGTATGTGAGGCTAAGTATTCTCTCGTTGTATTAGATGAATTAAGTTTAGCGATTAACTTTGGCTTGATTCCTGAAGCAGAGGTTTTAGCATTTCTGGCAAAACGTCCCTCTCATATCGATATCATTCTCACAGGGCCAGACATGCCAAAATCGATTCTAGATATAGCAGATCAAATCACGGATATTCGTCGCAGTCATCAACCTTAAGTGATTTTGAATTAAAAATCTTCAACCATCAGGGCGTGTTAGTGTTTCTGAATGCGCTCTACTGCTTTGCGATCGCCAGCATTCAAGGTATCCTATTTATTTGATTTTGATTACTATCAACTTGTGATTAAGAACGATATTTGGATTTCTCAAATGGCCCAGAAGGGTATGATTACTCCCTTTGAGCCAAGTCTGATTCGAGAAATTAAAAACAATGAGACTCAGACCTTAAGCCATGTGATTAGCTATGGTTTGTCTTCTTATGGCTATGACATACGGCTTTCGCCAGTCGAGTTCCGGATTTTTCGCCACATTCCTGGAACTGTAGTTGATCCCAAAAACTTTAATCCTCACAATCTAGAACCGACACCACTAAAAACAGATGCACATGGCAGTTACTTTATCCTGCCAGCGCACTCCTATGGTTTGGGAGTTGCCTTGGAAAGATTGGAAGTTCCAGACAATATGACTGTAATTTGTATAGGTAAAAGTACATATGCAAGATGTGGTATAATAGCCAACCTCACACCTGCTGAGGCTGCGTGGCGCGGTCATCTAACCTTAGAATTTTCTAACTCTTCCAGTGCTGATTGTCGTATTTACGCCAACGAAGGTGTAGTACAATTGCTCTTTTTAGAAGGTGAACCCTGCGCTATTAGTTACGAGGCACGTCAGGGTAAATATCAGGATCAGCAAGAAAAAGTGACTCTTGCTAAAGTCTAGTCCGTAAGGTGCGTTACATTTTCACTAACGCACCCTTGTATCTACAAACTCAATATTTAATGGTTTATCTTGCTCGTAAATAAATTCTTTTTTCATTGACAAAGCAATTTCTGCTTTTTGTAATTCCGTGCCCAAATACATTGCATGTTCAACTTGCAAGCCAGGACAATCTGCTGCTATTTGCTGATATAGTTTTTTTGCAGATTTACCTGAATAATAGTTAACTATTTCTCCTGAACCAGGAGTCATATGTTCTACTAAAATTTGATTATCTTGTACGATAATGACAAAACTGCCTGCCGGATCGGCGTAATCTCTTTGCTGATAAATTTGAGGATATTGAGATTGAATCAGTTTTTCTGCATTTTCCCAACAGTCATCATAAATATGGGCGCTTTGACTAATGGTAATTAATGGCCCTATTTTCAATTGATGATAAAACCTTTGTATGATTTCATCTCGAATATGTCGTTGCAAAGCCCTTAATCCCATTGCATTAGCGGGCCAGGCAGAAAACATGTCATTGCTGCGAAAAGTCGCCGTTAAAGATAACTCATTATCTACTATTCTTACCCAAATATGATTCAAGCAAGGTGGACTGTCGTTACCATCCTTACTAACATCCCATAAAGACATTACCGCTCTGGCTGAATCAATATCTTGTACTAAGCGTGAAATAACTTGTTCAATTTGGTCACGTCCGAACCAAGAACGTAACCTTTGACCGTATGTATATTTCACTCCTTCTTGTGTCGGCGAATCATCTAAAACTTGGGAAATATATTCTTGTAAAAAACTGCGGTCAATGGGCAAATAGTTCGGTTCTGGAAAATAAAAATCTTCTGGTTCCTCCGTGACAATTGCCACTAAATCAATTAATTCTTGCCATTGCCCATCATAACCAGTAGGTCGAATTGTTCCAGTTGTTTTAATGCGATGGATTATTTTTACCCAAGTTTCAGCGATGGTTTTACCTTCTATGCGATGTCCATAACGTTCTCCAGGTAAAATAGTTGGTTCAGCCTTTGGCATGGGATATTCTTTTTCTTCCCCCCAAGATTCAAGAGGTTCTTGCTTTGCAAAAGTCCTCACAAAATCACAAGCTTCCGCGATTGATTTTGCTTCTTTAATTTCTATACATTCCCGCAATTTTTGTAGGACATTGGCTGGAATTACTTCATCAATATATCCAGGAATGCTAGAGCGAATTCTCCAACAAAATCGCCCGGTATCACACACTCCTTTCTCAAAGCCATGATTAAAAAAGTCCAACAAACAAGTCCCAGCACCCGCGTTTTTGTCTTCTTTTGTAGCGTTGAGAACAACTAAAAAACGAACGTGGGGGTTATTCAGTAAATTGCGAATTAATAAATTTATTCCCCTTGTAGGTGAATATAGCTGACCAATTACAGCATACTCTCGTGGCTGAAGGTGTTTGGCTATGGCCTGTTTTACCGTCCATCCTGTAATTACTGCTGTCTGTCCTGAACCGTAGATGAGTTGGTTGGGCTTATACAGCGCCGTGTACTGAAATTGGGTCACTTTACCCACTGCTGTTATTGCTTGACTTAAAGTCAAAAAAAATTACCAAATTATAATCACACCACAACCAGTAACGTTTACGCAAGGTCTGCTAAGGAGCTTAACAAGGTAAATGATGTTAAATCCTGGCAATTATTGGAGAAATGGTCTTTATTGGTCAAGCGTATACAAATTTAGACCTAGATAAATGCGATCGCCCTTATTACACATCTTATTTGCTTTACAAAATTTAACTTTATCGTTACAATTATTTACATAGATGCAATTATCTCATTCATTAGGAAATATCCATGCGTACAAACGGTGCAATTGTTGACGATCAGGGCAAGATGAACAATTTTGCGATCGAGCCAAGGGTTTATGTAGATGAGCAAGGCGATCGCACTGGCTTTACTCCCTACGCCGAATTGCTCAATGGTCGTTTAGCAATGATAGGCTTTGTGTCTTTGATTGCATTAGAAGTATTTACTGGACACGGCATTTTTGGTCTTTTTGGAAACCTGTAAAAATTGAGCTTTAACATCACTGACGGCTGTTTTAGTAGATGTAGAGACGCAAAAATGTTGCATCTCTACATTTTTTATTTTCAATCTCAACATCTATTGAAATGTTTGGTCTTTTCTACTGCAAGTCGTGTGGTAGGGGCAATTCATGAATTGCTCCTACCCGTGACCCGTGTACCTCATTCAAACGAAAAGCACTAGAAATCTATAAAAGCTATCCGTTTGAGGGAGTATTTCTTTAAACTCAATAGATATAGTGATAGTGTTTTCTTGTGGATGAGAGGGTAGCAAAGCTAATCATGAGCAAAACGCCCAAAATTGACCGTCAAAGGGAGCATCAGGCGAATGAGCGTACATTTTTGGCTTGGTTAAGAACTTCAATAGCATTAATTGGTTTTGGTTTTGCTATTGCTCGGTTTGGTTTGTTTATGCGCCAGTTAAGTTTTACCCTAACGCAACAGGAAATGCCGCCACATCCTTTTTTTAACTCGGAAACTTTAGGTGTTAGTTTAGTAATTTTTGGTATTGTTACTATCGTTTTTGCAGCCTGGCGATATAACCAAGTTTTCTGGCAAATTGAAAGTGGCGATTATCAACCTATTCGGTGGACGGTTTGGATTATAGCTGGAATAGTAGTGGTATTTGGATTTTTCAGTCTACCTTTGCTGATTATGCGAAATAAAGTATCTCCACCACAGCGAGGTTTAAATCAGCCCCTGTCTCGTAATTCTCGTTAAATGTCAAACTCTATTTTTTAGGAAAAATAATATTGATAATTAACCGCAGAGTCAGCATAATTCATAGATGAGAGAGAAATAATGTGTTTAATCAAGCACTAAAAATTGATATATTAAAGACAAGTGATAACAAGTAATTTTCCAGGTAATATTTTCAGGTGAAATATGGCTTTAACTGCTTCAACAATGTTACCCCTAGGGACTAATGCACCAGATTTTCATCTACTGGATGTAGTATCTGGCGAGATGATTTCACTTTCTAAATTTGCCGATAAAAAAGCACTGCTAGTCATGTTTATTTGTCGGCATTGTCCTTTTGTGAAGCACGTTCAACAAGAACTAGCAAAGTTAGGAAAAGATTACTCACAAAGTGATTTAGGAATTGTTGCGATCAGTGCCAACGATGCTAGCAACTACCCAGATGATGCCCCAGATGCTTTGAAGGCAATGGCACATGAACTTGGGTTTAAATTTCCCCTGTGCTATGACGAAAGTCAAGAAACCGCCAAGGCTTATACAGCAGCTTGTACACCTGATTTCTTTTTATTTGATGGCGATCGCAAACTCGTTTATCGTGGACAATTAGATGACAGTCGTCCTAGTAATAATAAACCAGTAACAGGTGCAGATTTACGCGCTGCGATTGAGGCGGTGCTAGCGAGCAAACCTGTAAATTCAGAACAAAAACCGAGTATTGGTTGCAATATTAAGTGGAAACCAGGAAACGAACCTAGTTATTTTGGTTAGTGGATAGTGGTTAGTGGTTAGTGGGAAATAATTAACTACTAACTACTAACTACTAACTACTAACTACATATCAATGATGAATTTCCAAATTGAGAATGTAGCATCCCAGTTGGACTTTTCCTGCCCATAATTCGTATTCTACCCGCAAATGTTCTGGCAATGGATGTCCTGTCAGTGTCAGATTACGGGTAAAGTTACGTAAGCGAATTGGCTGGTTGGGTTGCAGTGATTCAGCAGGCAACCAATAACGAGTGACGCCATAAACACCCCGTTCCCAAAAATGACGATAACTCAACTGGGTGTTTCCTTGCATGGTCATAGTTACCCGGTAAGGGGAAATCTCTAGCCATAAGACTCTGGGACTACTGGGGTTTAACGCCTCTTTACTGTTTTCTACAGGCGGTGCTGTCAACAGTAAATGAAAGCGATCGCGGTCTTTTTGATACAGTGTCGCAGCAGTTTCCACAACAGACCAGAGTGGCAAGTCTGTGGAAATCAATGATAGGCACACGGGCTTACGGTGGTGAGTCAGCATGGGAGCGATAAAGGCTAAAAGCTATGGAATGAAATGAAACCAAGATCAGAAGATCGGCAGGTGAGGATAAGCAAGTGCTTAGGTAGATCAGTTTTGATAAGCTAGACAAATCAGATTGAAAACAGGTAGAATACCCGTCTATAAAGCTCTACCGGGGTTTTTCTACAGTTAGTTTTACCTGATGATGTTTTACACGGTGACAAAGAGTTTGTTACCAGAGTACACAGAATCGCGCCTAAACCACTTTACGCCTTGAGAGAATCGCTGGTTACATTATAAAGACGTGAGAGTATTTGTAGGCGTGCAATGTGTGATATTCTTTGATTTTTCGGAGAAAGCTTGCCATAAACAGATGCTAAGCATGGCTTTTTGTGAGAGAAGGGAAAAATAGCAACAGGTGGACATCAGACAGAGTCTTGGTGTATTTGAGTAATTTTCATACAACGGAAAGCGATACGATACTAGCGAGGAAGTAACTAGTAGCGGCGGAAAGCCTTTGCTGGCATTCAACTTCCGGTACAGTCACAAGTCAGTTTATCCTAATGTCGCCTTCTGTTATAACCGTAGAAACTAAAGAAAACGTTTCTCAAAATTTAATAATTCAGCGGCCTGCTTCTGGGCTATCTTTACGAGGTCGCATCCGAGTTCCAGGAGATAAATCTATTTCCCACCGTTCTCTGATGTTAGGCGCGATCGCCCAAGGTGAAACCCAAATCCAAGGACTACTGCTAGGTGAAGATCCTTGCAGCACAGCTAGTTGTTTCCAAGCGATGGGGGCAGAAATTTCCCCATTGAATACAGAATTGGTACGAGTTAAAGGTATCGGCCTGGGAAATTTGCAAGAACCAGTTGATGTATTGAATGCAGGGAACTCGGGTACGACAATCCGACTGATGCTAGGACTTTTGGCGTCCCATCCAGGACGCTTTTTTACTGTTACTGGCGATAGTTCTTTGCGATCGCGTCCTATGTCTCGTGTGGTTAAACCTTTACAACAGATGGGGGCAGAAATTTGGGGACGCAAAGGCAACTCTTTAGCACCTTTGGCAATTCAAGGACAAGCTCTTAAACCCACTCACTACCATTCTCCCATCGCTTCCGCCCAAGTTAAATCCTGCATTTTGCTGGCAGGTTTAATGACTGAGGGACAAACAACCGTCACTGAACCCGCCCTTTCCCGCGATCACAGCGAACGGATGCTAAGGGCATTTGGGGCAAAACTAGATATTGACCCAGAAACCAACAGTGTAACGATTACAGGCCCGGCTCAACTAGTCGGACAAACTGTGATTGTTCCTGGTGATATCAGTTCAGCCGCCTTTTGGTTAGTAGCTGGGGCAATTGTACCAGATTCCGAGTTGGTGATTGAGAATGTCGGCGTCAATCCTACCCGTACGGGCATTTTAGAAGCTTTAGCAATGATGGGAGCAGACATTCAGCTTTTAAATGAACGAGAGGTGGCTGGCGAACCTGTAGCAGACTTGCGAGTGCGTTCTAGTCGCCTGCAAAGTAGTACTATTGCCGGCGATATCATACCTAGACTAATAGATGAAATTCCGATTTTGGCAGTAGCAGCAGTATTTGCCGAAGGAACAACTGTAATTAAAGATGCTGCGGAATTGCGGGTAAAAGAAAGCGATCGCATCGCAGTTATGGCGCAGCAGCTCAACAAAATGGGAGCAAAAGTTACAGAACTACCCGATGGTATGGAAATTACAGGTGGTACTCCTCTAGTGGGTACTGATGTTGATAGCCATACAGACCATCGTATCGCCATGAGTTTGGCGATCGCAGCTCTAGTTGCCACCAATACCACCACCATTCAGCGTGCAGAAGCTGCCGCTATTTCTTATCCAGATTTTATTCCCACACTGCAACAAGTTTGCAGCTAATTAGGACTGCGGTTTTCATTTATAGCTATTTTCAATTCAGTGAAATACAAACCTCACCCCCATCCCCTCTCCTTAGCAAGGAGAGGGGTGCCCGCTAGGGCGGGGTGAGGTGTCACTAACCACTAAAGCCCAAATATCCCCGTGGTGTAATCATCCAATTTGCATAGGTACGGGTATGCGAATTGCCAATTAATACTGTAGTCAGCATATCGACAGTAGTATCGAGCAATTTATCCAAAGTGGTGAGGGTGATTTGCTCATCTTGACGGTAAGCCGATCGCACTACTGCTACTGGTGTGCTGGGTTGGCGATACTTGAGAAAGATATCTCTAGCAATTATTAGCTGCTGGGTACGAGTTTGCGATCGCGGATTATATAAAGCTGTAACAAAATCAGCTGCTGCTGCTGCTTCTAAACGTTTTTCGATCACTTCCCAAGGTGTAAGTAAATCGCTTAAGCTAATCGCACAAAAGTCATGCATCAACGGTGTTCCTACCCGCGATGCCGCAGCTTGCAAAGCGGAAATTCCCGGAAATATTTGGATACTCGGAGTTTTGCCATCCCAGCCGAGGCTTTGCAACTCTTCCAGCACCAAGCCTCCCATCCCATATATTCCACAGTCGCCGGAAGAAATAACTGCTACACTTAAACCCCAGTTTGCTAACTCAATCGCTCGTTGCGCCCGTTGGCGTTCCTGAGTAATTGGCAAAGATTCTACTATCTGTCCCGGTTGCAACAAGGGAGAAATCAAATCTATGTAGAGACTGTAACCAATAACTGCATCTGCACTGCTTACTGCCATTTGGGCAGCTGGTGTCATTTGTTCTAAGTGTCCGGGCCCAGTACCAACAAGTAAAATTTTTCCAGTTCGTCCGATGTATTCTTTTTCTGCTTGGGCAACTGCGACAGTCACAGCACCTGTAAAGGAGGGGGAGAGATTTTCATTATTGGCTGATGTTTTTGATTTAAAAATTTGTTTGGGAACTAGTAGAGTTTTAGACTTAGCAGCACATAAAGCCGCAGCTTCGCCAACACTGGGGGTTCCTACTTCTTGTTCAACAACTTGGGAAGGGTTAGGGACGGAAACTGTGCGGAGTATTTCTGAAGAGAAAGTTTTTAAAGGCCAATGTCGTTCTTGGCAAAGTTCCATCAAACCAACTTCATCAGCTTTAATGTCGATAGTGGCAATTCCTGCGATCGCACTTTCTGCTAAGTTATTCGCTGCGAATACTTGCTGAATAGCCGCTGCTATCAAATCTCGTGAAGTTCCCCTCTCACAACCAACTCCCACCCACAATACGCGTGGATGCCAGTGTACTTCGGGGAGTGGGAGAGTGGAGGAGGGGGAGATATGTAGAGACGCGCCATGGCGCGTCTGGGAGTGGGAGAGTTTGAATGTAATCCAGATTTTTGCTTGTGGTGTTGCAGATTCACCGAAATCAAAAGGGTGTTTTGGAGGCAAATAGTTTTGCCACAGGGTTGAACCTGCTTCTTGAAAGACTTGCACAATTTCGCCGCGTACCACAGCGGCACTGACGCCAGTCCAGTCACCTTCACCACGACGCCAACCAAAGGGAACGCCTAGCATATCTACAGCTGGCAGTCCCAAACCAGTGGAAGCACCAGTTAATATCGGTGTAGCATTAAGTTGTAAAGCTATCAACCTCGCTAATTGATCTGCACCACCTTGATGTCCGCTGCACAAGCTAATTACAAAACGTCCGGTCTCATCCACTACCACTACTGCCGGATCGGTAGATTTGTGTTGTAACAAAGGAGCAATCAGTCGCACCACTGCACCAGTCGCCAAACAAAAGACAAAAGCGCAGTGTGTCTGCCACAGGTTGGCTATATGATTTTTGAGATAACCTGTATAAAATGACGCATGAATATTTTCTTCAACAGTATTTTTCCTTAAAGATTCTGCAACCCAGAGGGTTGCAGCCTGATTTTGGCAAAGAACTTGTAGTATTTTTGCACCCGTGGGAGTGGTGGCGATGAGAGCGATCGGAGAAAATTCAGCTAAAAGCAATTTGGATTACCTATCGGCTGACAAACTGGGGCAGTGCTGCCAATTAATGATTTTCTCACGCCATCATCACGGATGATATTCTGAAGGCTATTTTCTCATCCCTCAAGCCTGGAACAGATCATTTTTTGTCTACCCGTTCCTTTGACGGTGGTTGGGGATTTGGATGAGCAACGCTACAAGAGGCACTGATTGCTCCGCGATGAATCAGCGCCCCTACAGTTTCCAGTTGAAAACCCCAACCCTTGGGTAAATTTTCATCGCCATCGTTTTGTCCCAAGTCTACATAGATGCGCGGAGGTACGAAATATTTCAGATCCTCAACGTCTATTAACTCATCTGCTTTTTGAGCGATCGCATCTATCACGTGGTTAAATTCTTCATAGTTATTAAATTTCTGTTCCAGTTGAGATTTCACCAAAGACATGAACTGACGTACGGCAACAACTTTGGGATCGTCATCAGGCAAAGCGTTCAGGCGCAACTGATTGAAAATCATTGGTTCGAGATTTGCAAATAGTTTTGTTTGTCCTTTAGCTAGCCTCATATCGTCAATAGCTTGGTGCCTAGGAAGTAGGGTGCGGAAGGCGCGGCGCAGTACCTGGGAAAGTTTAAACGGCGGGAAGGGAACGCTATTGGGCTCAATAGTTTGTCCATTTTTAGCCATCAGCACGTCTAGAGGCAGTAAATCCTCTGGTACTACTGGCATGGGAATGTGATACTTTTGAAACTCTGAGTTTTTGGCTGCCTTGGAGAGGATATTTGGTTGTTTGCGATTGTGCCGATCTTGGAGTTTGAGGATCTGTATAGCCTTGGCTTCATCACCATCCAATAACAGAGTAAGTCCCTGCTTGTTGAATGGAAAAACGAGCGTGTTCAGGCTGATATACATGAACTCAGCGCAATAAACCCGATTTTCTAGCTGATTCAACCAATCTTGAGCTTCAATAGAGCCAAGGCAAGCATTAACGCAATTTTGCAATAACTGCTTCAGTGTTGCCCGATCTACAACGCGAGTAGGATCGCCACCATTAATATCATTCTCAGTGAATTCAATAAACGGGTTTGTCACTGCCATCCAGCAGATGATACTGTCAGTGTAACCCCTTGCCTGCTGTTTGCTGATAAACTCAGGGAACAACAGACGCTGAGCAACACTGACAAAGCCTTTATCACCAAATAACGCATTGTCGCTCCGATCTGGCTCATTGAAGCAAGCATAACCCGGTACAAACTTATTATTCTCAATCGGTCGCATTGCGGGTACGATCGCTCCTGAATGGAACCCTTCGTTTTTAATAATGATTTCCATCCAGTCAAATTGCTCATGCTTATTGCGAGGAGGCAAACGCAAATCTACAGGAATGCCGTATCGGTCTTTGCTGTATTGATAGGTCATAATTAAAAGACCATCTCTTTCGAGAAACTGAGCAATATCCTCGTGTCCAAAAAAACAGTTTCCCTGAGCATCGGCAAATGCTAATTCATCTGCAATACCAATAAATCCAGGCACTTTAATGGTTTCTACATCCAAAATTGTCTCATCATCCACAATAATTTGCTTGTGGAAAAATTTACTCATGTCTTCTACAGGTCTGCCTGCTTGATATCTTGGACTCTTGAGGGAATTAAAAACTGCCAAATTTACCTGTTGTGGCGAGTATAAAGGCATGGCTGAGTCTGTCAGCAAAGAATTCTGATGTGTACTCATATCTGTGTTGACCTTTATAGTTGTTTAGTAATTTGAGACTTCAATTAGGACTTACGCATTTCCTGAAAGTATGATGATGTGAGTTTTGACCAACCTTTAATCTCGTTTGCTTTCCTTCTAGATTCTTGATGGGTGACAGCAAAATCAAGTTATGCACTTTTTAAAGATGTCTAATAGCGTTAGCACGCTTGTCCATAGACTGAACGGTTGGTTTAACCAACTATCGATTTGTAAAGTGCGTAAGTCCTATTCAATTGCGATCGCCAAGAGTTATCAAAATTCAGGCGTTGCTGAATCAAAGTATGAATCCAAATGTAGAGACGCGCCATGGCGCGTCTCTACAAGGGTTTTGGCAGAACGCAAAATAATTTTCATACATGAAATCAGCAACGCCAAAATTCACAATGCTAAACATGCATTGATTGCGATACTTTTGTGGAGAGTTGGTAATAGGTAATTGGTTTTTCCCATTACCTATTACCTACAGTCCTTCACAGATATGATCGGTGTTCAAACGGACATGATATTATTTTCTCTTACCAAACATCTGTAAGGGGTTTGTTGGTTGCTTGGAACTAGATTGAGAATCCTGAAACTGCTCCTGTGGAGGTTGCTGAGGGCTTTCTGTAGCATTTTGGGCAATGCCTTTGATAGCTCCACGATAAATCAGCGATCCCACCGTTTCTAGCCGAAAACCCCAACCTTTTGGTAAATTTTCATCGCCGTCGTTTTGTCCCAAATCTACATAAATACGCGGTGGCACAAAGTATTTTAATTCGCTTTCCCCTACCAGACTATCTGCTTTTTCAACGATCGCATCGAAAGTACGATCAAATTCTTCGTAACTGTTGTACTGCTGTTGCAATTGAGATTTTACAAATTCCATAAATTGGCGAACAGCCGACAATCTGGGATCGTCTTGAGGCTGAGGATTAGGTTCAGGAGTGGGTTGTTGAGGAGAAGTAGGATTACTATTCGCACCTTTTTTTGCAGGAACAGAAGGATTTTCAGGCAAAGGTCGAGGTATAGGCATAGGCCCGGGTACAGGTTGAGGACTAGCGATGCCAATACCTAATTGCTTGAGAATCAGAGGCTCTAGATATCCAAACATTTTTACTTGCGCTTGAACAATTTTAGAGTTGTTCATTGCATAAGTGCGCGGAAGTAATGTGCGAAAGGCACGGCGAAGTACTTGGGATAGTTTAAAAGGAGGAAATGGGATACTGTTGGGGTCAATTGTTTGTCCATGCTGAGCCATTAGCACATCTAAAGGTGGCAAATCAGCTGGTACTACTGGCATCTGAATATTAAAGGCTTTAAATTGCGGGTTGTCGCTTTTGAAGCTGAGAATATTTTCGCGTCTGCTATTCTGGTATTCTTGGAGTTTGAGAATCTCCACTGCCTTGTCTTCATCGCCATCCAATAACAAAGTCAAACCCTGCTTGTTGAAAGGGTAAACAGGTGTATTCAAACTGATATAAATAAATTCAGCGCAATAAGCTGTATTTTCTGGACGATAAAAGAATTCTAGTGCTTCTTGGGAACCAAGACTAGCAAGAGCACATTTTTGCAAAAACTCTTTTAGCGTAGGGCGATCGCAAACACGAGTAGGATCGCCGCCATTAAAATCGTTGGCAGCAAATTGAACAAACGGGTTGATCAACGCCATCCAGCAAATGATGCTGTCAGTGTAGCCACGAGATTGCTCTTTGGTGACAAAATCAGGAAAAACCAGACGTTGAGCCACAGCAACGAACCCATTGTCTCCATACATCCCATTGTGGTAACTGTCTGGTTCGTTAAAGCTAGCAAATGTCTTCTCTCCTGTAAACCTTTGTGCTGGTAAAATCGCCCCCGAGTGATGTCCCTCGTTTTTGATGAAAATTTCCATCAAATCATACTGTTCTTGCTCGTTGGGAGGCCAGCGCAAGTCAATAATTCTGCCGTAGCGGTCTTTGTGGTATTGATAAGTGCAGACCAAAAGACCATATGCATCTAGAAACTTCAAAATATCCTCGTGTCCGAAGACTGTGTTTCCTTGAGGATCGTAAACTTGCTGTTCGTCGGAAATACCAATAAACCCTGGAACTTTGATAGTTTCGATATTTAGCAGTGTCTCATCATCCACAACAACCAGTTTGTGGAACAACTGCTTGATATCCTTAACCGCCGAACTTCCGCGATCGTCTGGGCCCTTAATGCCATTGAAAATATTTAAATCTACTTCTTCAGGCGATCGCAACGGCAGGCGATCGCTGGTTTCTGGAAAACTCTGACTTTCGCTCATAATTTTATATTTAGTAGGTCGGCACAAAGAGTATTTTTCGTGATGACTGTTAGTTGGTGGTAGTAAATACAACCATCAACCAACAACAAAGTTTATTTGCTAACTACTGATTAAAGCTTTGACAGTAAAAACTCTCAAGGCTCTTGTTCACCTTGCTGGTCATTCTTGCATGTACTCAAGATAAAGTCTCAATTTTTACTTTTTTTTAAATATTTTGTCTGGAAAATTTTCTATAAAAATACTTAGTAGCGAATTTACTAATACCGCAACGTTAATTAGCTGTAAGCTTTCAATCTCCTTTTGAAATCCAGTTGGAGTGAGCCATGCATTTATCATTGCCTACACCAAATTTTAGGAGAACTCAGGCGGTGCGGTCTTGGACACTGTTGCCAATCCAGAGGACTTTTTTGCTATTCTGCTCTTTTGTGTTTAACCTTTCCCTATTTTTTATTCAGCGTAGCCATTCCCACCCTCATTTTTTGGGATTTGTTAAGTTTTATAATAATTGTGAATTAGTATTAAACGAACTATAAAGAACACAAAGGGAACACAGGCAGAGATGATACAAGGAGTAGCTTTCAAAGCACAGTTACAAATTCGTTGGGTAAGTTTTATAGCAGACTTCCTATTGGCGGGGATGGTAGTAGGGCCACTTGCTGCTCCTTTTCTTGCTGCATCAAAGTTACCAGTGTTACCTATGATTGCGGATATTATATATTTCATGGGTCGCCATGTATGCCCACAACCCCAGATGGGAGTAGCTTTGGCAGCACCCTTTATTATGGCTGTATGTATGCGTTGTTACGGTACAGTGGCGGGATTGTTCCTGACTCGATTAGTGTATGGCGCGACAAAAGGTAAGGGTTTTTACTGGCTGCATCAGTATGGTTGGAGTGGTGCGGCGCTTGCCAGTGTGTTGATGATGGCTTATGCATTGGAATTGGCAGCAGAGGTTTTGGGCTGGTGGAGTTTTAATAATTATGTTGTGACTTTGTTTGGGTTGGTTACAGGTTTGGCTTGGGGGTTATTTACGATGCCGATATTGCATGGAGCAACCCCCTCTGGGCAGAAATGGGGAATGGGGACTGGGGATTAGGGACTGGATAGTGATTAGTTGTTGTGTTGATTGTTAACTATGCCCTATGCCCAATCCCCAATTCTCAATACCCGATACCCAATCCCTAATCACCAATCACCAATTACCAGCCTACGCGACAATATAAGAAGTGGTTAATCTTTGCAAAGGTACACGTTAAATTAACATCAAGTCAAATAAAATATACCTAAAGAGTTAAATAGGATATAAATACAAGTTTTCTGTCAAGGTCTTCTAGAAGTTGTGTCTAGAAGCTGTTTTTGCTTTACACACTTCTAAAAATATTTTCACAAAAAAACATAATTTTTTGAGGAGGTGCAAGAACCATTCTTGTGCCTTTTCGGATATGTAATTTGTCGGAGCTAGTACAACAAGATAGAAGACGTAAATATTAACAAAAGAAGCGTTTTGTTTATTTTTTACTGTCAGATGATTGGCACTGTGGTGTGCTGTTTGTGATTTTTCGCAGATTTATATTCTATTGACTCTCTTCAAACTCAATGAGTTGTTGGAGACAGATGGATGTGAAGAGAATAGCGATCGCAGCTAGCGTATTAGGTTTGGTCAGTGGTATCTTTGTGGGCTGCACAGGCGTTTCCCAAAATCACAGGGCTGCTATAGAAAGTAGTGAGGGCGATCGAGATTCAAAACTGCGATCGGTTGCCGTTACCGTCGGCGATCTTGGTAATCCTTTCTTCGTCCTCATGGGGCGAGGAGCGGAAGCAGAAGCCAAAAAAATCGGTGGTAAGGATGTCAAAGTTACCGTGGTTTCCAGTGGCTATGACCTAAACCAGCAATTCAACCAAATGGAAAATTTCATTGCCGCGAACACTGACCTGATCATCCTCAATGCCGGTGATAGTAAGGGAATTGCAGCAGCAGTTGAGAAAGCCAAACAAGCAGGTATTGTTGTTATTGCAGTAGATACGGGTGCTGAGGGAGGCGTAGATGCTACCATTACCTCCAATAATGTGCAAGCTGGACAACTTAGTTGCCAATATATAGCCGATCGCCTTAAAGGCAAAGGTAATGTAGTTATCATCAACGGGCCTCCAGTGATCTCGGTGATCGAACGAGTCAATGGCTGTGAGCAGGTATTTGCTAAATATCCTGGTATCAAAGTACTCTCTAAAGACCAGAACGCCGAAGGAAGCCGGGATGGAGGACTAAGGGTGATGAGCGATCTGCTCGCAACCTTTCCCAAGCTTGATGCCGTTTTTGCCATTAACGATCCGTGTGGCGTCGGAGCAGAACTGGCAGCCAGACAGGCAAGACGCAACGAATTTTTCATTGTTGGGGTCGATGGGGCACCGGAAGCAAAGCAAGCGATTGAAGATCGGAACAGCTTATATGTTGCTACTGCCGCTCAAGATCCGCTAGGAATGACTCAAAAAGCGGTTCAGGTTGGCAATGACATCCTTCATGGTAAAAGACCCGCTAATCCCAACATTCTGATTCCAGTCAAGCTAATTACACGAGACAACGTCAGCGAGTACAAAGGCTGGCAGTAAGTGGGGGTATGGGGGTTCTTCATCCTACACCCTCACACCCTTATACCCTTCTAAGATTGCAGGAGTTGCTGATGACAACCGATATTGAAGCTCCGCTTCCCAACGTACCGATCGCAATCCCAGTACTAGAGATGCGAGGGATTACGAAAAGGTTTCATGGCGTACCTGCTCTCCAAAATGTCGATCTCACGATTTACTCAGGAGAGATTCATGCTCTCATGGGCGAGAACGGGGCAGGTAAAAGCACATTAATGAAAATTCTTGCTGGTGCTTACATTGCCGATGAAGGCGAGATTCGCATCAATGGTCAACCTGTAAAAATTACCGATCCAGGTATGGCGCGACAGGCGGGCATTAATCTTATTTATCAAGAACTGAATGTCGCACCTAATTTAACCGTGACTGAAAACATTTTTATGGGTAGCGAGTTGCGGCGAGGTCAGTTTTTGGATCGCCAAGGCATGGAACGGGAAGCACAGCAAGTGCTCCAAAGCTTGGGAGCTAGTTTTGCACCAAACGATGTAGTTGGTAATTTGTCAATCGCCGAACAGCAACAAGTTGAAATTGCCCGAGCGCTCAAGGATAAAAGCCGCATCCTGGTAATGGATGAGCCAACAGCAGCACTGTCAGATCGCGAAACTGAGCGCTTATTTGAAGTAATTCGCAGACTGCGGGATGACGGTATTGCCATTATCTACATCAGCCACCGTATGGAAGAAGTCTATGCCCTGGCTGACCGGATTAGCGTGCTGCGTGACGGCCAATACATTGGCAGTCTCACCCGGGATGAGATTTCCCCACACCGATTGGTACAAATGATGGTCGGTCGCCCCATGCAAGACTTTTACGAGCATCAGCGGCAAACAAATCTCGGCCCAGTAGTGCTAGAAGTCAGGAATATCAGCGACGGGCACAAGGTTCAGCCAACTAGCTTTGAACTCCATGCTGGAGAAGTTCTAGGATTAGCAGGGCTCGTTGGTGCAGGACGCACGGAGCTATCCCGGCTGATTTTTGGTGCCGATCCAAAGGTAAGCGGTGAAGTATTCTTGGATGGCAAAAAACTAGACATCAACACCCCCGGTGATGCTATTGCTGCCGGAATTGGTTACGTCCCAGAAGATCGCAAAGACCAGGGATTATTTCTGGAGATGAGCGCCCGCAAAAATATTGCTCTCAACAGGCTGAAGCAGGATGCCAAGGCTGGGGTTCTCAACTGGAGTTCAGTCAATCAGATTGCGGCAGAAGCTGTGGAAAACTTTCATATCCGGCTTGCCAATTTAGAGATTAGAGCGGTGGATCTTTCTGGTGGTAATCAGCAGAAGCTACTGCTGGCCCGCTGGCTAGCGATTAAGCCGAGAGTGCTGATGCTGGATGAGCCAACACGTGGTGTGGATATTGGTGCTAAAAGCGAGATTTACCGCATTATTGGGGACTTAGCCGCCCAAGGTGTCGCCATCCTTATGGTTTCCAGCGAACTACCAGAGATTGTGGGAATGAGCGATCGCGTCCTTGTGATGCGAGCAGGGCAGCTAGTGGGCGAACTTGATGGTAGCCCTGGTAAGGAAATTACCCAAGAAAACATTATGCACTTTGCTACTGGAGCAGCGGAGGTACTAGCATCATGAGTCATACCGAGTTAAGACCCGCCAAAAATAGAGCTGCTGAACATCCAATCTCGCGTCGGCGTCAATCAATTAATAATCTTATCCAAGTTGCCGGAATTCTACCAATTCTGGTGCTCATCAGCATTCTATTTACGTTCCTTACCCCCAATTTCCTCACACCGGGTAACGTCGTCAATATACTGCGGCAAGCATCAATCAACATTGTGCTGGCAACTGGGATGACATTTGTGATTTTGACCGGAGGCATTGACCTTTCGGTTGGGTCAATATTGGGTGTTTCTGCTGTAGTTGCGGTGCTAGTATCGCTGATCCCGGGTCTGGGTTGGGCAGCTGTGCTTGCTGGTTTGCTAACAGGATTGCTTCTGGGCTTAGTCAACGGTGCACTCATCGCCTTTCTGGATTTACCACCCTTTATCGTCACTTTGGGTGCGCTGACTGCTTTGCGGGGTGCTGCTTTTCTGGTTGCCAGTGGTACAACGGTCATTAACCGTAACCTGAATTTTGCCTGGATAGGCAACAACTATTTAGGCCCTCTGCCGTGGTTGGTAGTAATTGCACTACTGACTGTGGCTGTCAGTTGGTTTATCCTCCGGCAGACTGTTTTGGGGGTGCAAATCTATGCTGTGGGCGGTAATGAGCGGGCAGCACGACTAACTGGCATTAAAGTCAATCGCGTGCTGCTGTTTGTCTATGGCGTCAGTGGATTGCTGGCAGGTTTGGCAGGAATTATGAGCGCCAGCCGCCTTTATAGTGCTACTGGCATGTTAGGTAGTGGCTACGAGTTAGATGCGATCGCCGCTGTCATTCTCGGTGGAACCAGTTTCACGGGTGGCATTGGTACTATTGTTGGAACTCTTATCGGTGCGTTAATCATTGCTGTTCTCAACAATGGTCTAACCTTGCTGAACATGTCTTATTTCTGGCAATTGGTCGTTAAGGGTCTGGTGATTATTGTAGCGGTGACAATTGATCGGCTTCGCAGACGTTCCGGACGGTAAACAAAGTGAGTAAAACAGAGGCTATAGGCGAAACTGAATCTATTTATTTACGCGATCCAGACGGTAATTTGATAGAAGTGTCAAATTATCGGAACACTAGCCAAAACTACTGAATCTTTGGTTACTATTATTTAGATTTTATTCAGTAGTAAGGTGTAAATGTCTGTTGGGCCTAAATATAGCGTTATTTTTCCTATTAGCCTGGGTATAACTTTGTTGCTTGCTGGTTGCAACAACAGCAAAGTTTCTCAATGCCAGCAACTAATTGGGGTTGTTAATGAAGGAAATTCTCTTCTAGAGACAAATAAAGTTACTCAGGTGTCAACAAGCTTGAAACTAGCTCAGGATTTGGAAGCTGTCACTAAAAAGATTGAGGAACTAAACTTAGAAGACCCCAAACTTCAAGACTTTCAAACCCGTTTTGTTAAGGTATTTATAACTCTCAGTCAAAACATTAACAAGGCAGGTAAGGCTCTTGGTGCAGCAAAGACAGCAAAAGCTACAACAGTAGGTAGAGAGAGGATGCAAAAGGCGAGAGATGAAATAGACGCTGCCCTGAAAGCAGCCGAAATTGCAGGCAAGCAATCAGATGTTTTAGCAGCACAGATAAATAAGTATTGTAGTCAGCCTGAATAGTGCATCATTGCAATTCGCACAAACCCCACTCCTGAAACACCAATTTAGTAATCTTCAAATCTGGAAGGGAAGAAGGACAAAACAATTTAAAAGTCAAAAGTCAAAAGTCAAGATTCTAAGGCGTGATTTTTGACTTGATACTTTTGATTTCTCGAAGGGTGTCTCCCCCCTCTCCCTGGTCTTACCGCACCAAGAATTCATGAATACTGAATCGATGCTCTAACTGTAGCTCACCAAACAATTGGGGGGTAGCGACTACCTATAGTCGCTACCCCCCCACAGATCGTATTCGCTATCTGATGGCTTTGTGTCATACAAGTAGATAATCAGTAACTTTTATAACTTTTTACTACGAATCAATCCTGATTTAAACCAATTCTGTTTGTCAAAAGGAATATAAGTATTAGTAAAGAGTAATACAATGAGCGATATCGGTCTGCTAATGGTGGGAGTATTAGCAACAGGACAAGCATTACCGCCAAAATTACCAGATCAGGAACAATTTCAGCCAGATAAACTGCTGCAAGAGTCAGCGCAGGATCGGGCTAATGTGGTTGCCCCAGTGACAGAAATTACACTACCTGAGTTTATTTTATTTAATTCGAGTATCGAAACTATTCCATCCGATCTTACAAAACAAGAGTATCTAAATATACTTAAAAACCAAGATAAGATTAAATTCCAAAATTCTTCTGTTCTGGTAGGGGAAGTACAGCGACTAGAAGAAGTTGAGGAGAATACAGGAGAGTCTAGAGAAAAGGAAGTTGTAGAAATGGGAGGAGAAGATACTTCCCTCACTTTCCCCACTTCCTCAGACTCAGATAGTCAGATGTCTCAAGTCACATCCGTGTCGCAACTTGATGATGTACAACCCTCTGACTGGGCTTTTGGTGCTTTGCAGTCTCTGGTAGAACGCTATGGCTGTATTGCTGGATATCCCAATAGGACTTTTTTAGGCAACCGTGTTATCAGTCGCTATGAATTTGCAGCTGGGTTGGCAGCTTGTCTTGAAAGAATTAACGAATTGATCGCGAACAATACAACTAATACTTTTAAAGAAGAAGATTTAATCGTACTGCAACGCTTGCAAGCTGAATTTCAAACACAGTTGCAGAAAGTACAGGAACGTGTAGCAAATCTAGAAAATAGAACTGAGGAAGTACAGGCAAATCAATTTTCAGCAACGACTAAACTAGTTGGTCAAGCTATCTTTAGCTTACAGGGAAACAGTAGTGCTGATGTGGATCTGTTTCCCAGAGATGGAGTGCCAGAACGTCAAGCACAGACAAATTGGACTTTTGCAAACAGCGTGCAACTAACGCTGGCGACTTCATTTACAGGGCAAGATTTGCTGTTAACTGGGTTATCTTCTGGAAATTTGGATTCCTCTGCACCTTTTGTGTTTAGCAACATGGGACGGTTGGGTTTTGAAGCCAATACAAATAACGATGTAGTTATCAATGAGTTATCTTATCGATTTCCGGTTTCCGACAACATGGGAGTAGTTGTGGGTACGGCAGGTGTTAACCCCATCAACACCTTTCGCGGCGTTAACCCCCTAGAAGGTGCTGGCGAAGGAGCAATTTCTTTATTTGGTCAGCGTAACCCAATTTTGGCAATTGGCAACAGTACTGGCGGTGTAGGGTTTGACTGGCAGATTAGCGATCGCATCAGCTTACAAGGTATTTATAGTGCCGAAATTCCGAGTTTTCCAGGTGATATCAACATCGGGGGAATAGTGGGTGGTAGATATACCACGGGCGCTCAACTGGCTTTAGCACCCACCAATAATATTGATCTGGGGATACATTATCTTTTCTCTCACTCTCCCGATGGTTTGTTAGGAAATGGTATCGGCGATGCCCAACTCATTTCACCTTTTGCACCGCCTACAGCTTTCAACACTCACGCTGTTGGTGCTACCGTAGCATGGCGCATTAACCCCAACTTGCAATTAGGGGCTTGGGGTGGCTGGACTCATTCCGATCCGGTAAATCTTTCTGGAAACGTAGAAACCATAAATTGGATGGCATTTGCAGCGTTTCCTAATTTGGGGAGTCCTGGCAACTTAGGAGGAATTCTCATCGGACAACCTCCCAAAATCACTTCTAGTACCTTACCTGAAGGATACAATTTTCCCAACTTTTCCGACGGAGGGACAGCTGGTGGGCGCGATGATACATCCTTGCACGTAGAACTTTTTTATCGCGCCCAGTTGAATGAGAATTTGGCGCTGACTCCAGGCGTATTTGTGATTTTTAATCCCGATCGCAATGCTGTAAACGACCCCTTGGTAGTTGGGGCATTGAGAGCAACCTTCCGGTTTTAATTATTTACTGGTGTAAATATAATCAAAAACTGTATTTTTATACGTATGCCTTTTCCTAATAATAAGCATTTGGGCAACCGTTACGCAAAAATACTGAGACTTTTTTACTCTTTAACAAAGGAACAAATTTAAGATGCGAGTAAAATTATCAGATTTTGGCACGCAGCAGCAACATCCAACCCAAAATTTTTATAAATTGGGTTGTGCAGTTGTGACTAGCAGTGGCTTAGCCGCAGTTATTCTTGGCCTGGGGACATCAAGCGCCACGGCTCAAATTACAATTCAAAGCACGGGCACCCTATCAGGCACTATCCAACTTCCCAAGTTTAATCCTAATTTCAATAACAGGATTACTCGTGTTGATACCGACTCTAGCGGTACTTACTACCGCAACATCGGCACTAAGAGTAATCCCAATTATGTTCCTGTGTATAAGTCAGATTATGTAAAGGTACAAACACGCGCTGATGGCAGTCTGAGTTATTTCGTTGACTTTAAAGGAGTTCCGGTTGTTTCCTTTGACGGCATCCTGAGTTCGCCAGTACTTTCTAATGGTGAATTGACGCCCTATAATTATCAAGGAAAATTGCCAGGAACAAAATTTCAAGGCGTAGTTCAAGATGAGTTTGGGCTAACAAAAGGTTTTTACACAGGTCTTGTTACCGATCCAACCACAGGACAGCAGTATGAGGGTACATTTGAGGTAAACGGACAAGGCCCGCGATATAGCGATCGCAATGGTGGCGAAAGTCCTACAGTCTTTGATTTCAGGTCGGATCTCCCAGGTAAGCCAACCGTAACATCCTATAAAATGACCAATAGCCCCTTGGTGAGATTGACGGTTAAAGTACCTGCGGATGCAAAACTTGTCACTCCCAGCAGCAGTACACCCACTACAGGCAATAGCAGCACACCCACTACAAATACAGGTAGTAATACTACACCCACTACAGGCAGTAGTAGTACCCCTACCACAGGCAGCAGCACACCTCCTACTCCTCCTACTTCTCTCCCATCCCCCTCTCTTCCACTCTCCACATCTCCTACTTCCACTACTTCTTCTACATCTCCCACTTCCCCCACTCTTCCACTCTCCCCCTCTCCCACTCCCCCTACTTCCCCCACTCCTACTCCCACACTTAACATGGAGTTCAGCACCGGTACTTCCTTTACAGGAAATTCAACAGTTTTTAACCTTGCAGCTATTTGTTTGCGAGATTGTGTGAACTGCCGTACCAAAGAAGAATCTACACCTAAAAGAGCGATCGGTCCTCGCAGCCGAGTTTTGCTGCGTTAACAATTCATTTCTGGAACATGACCACGACAAGATGAAATCTATAACTATAGTCATAAACAGAGCAAAATTCCAAAACAGCAAATCTGTTCTAGGAGAGTAGCTTATTTTGTGGTTATGGCTATACTAAGTGATTGATACACCTGCCTTCCCAGCAATACCAGCACCATATTCAGTTTTTATGAAACTGATTTTCTAGCTTCGGGCAACAACCACAGTCAGATTTTAGTTGTTTGATTCGTCAATCAACTAAATTCATAAACAGAGGGAATACACAATCATTCACACACTTGTTCTAAGGAAGCAGTGATGAAAGCAGAACTGATTGAATTAATAGCCAGGGTAATACCGGTTTTGCAAATCAATATGCGTTGGATGACTTGGAATTTATTTCTGGCATTTATACCTTTAGCTTTGAGTGTTTGGTTGTTTCGCATCAAACGCGGACGCTCTTGGGTTTGGTGGCTGGGATTTATAGTTTTCTATGCTTTCTTACCAAATGCGCCTTATCTGTTAACCGATGTGATTCACCTGATCGACGATGTCCGCACAATTCAATCTGTGTGGATGATTACCTTGGTGTTAATTCCTTTGTATTTACTAGTAATTCTGGCTGGTTTTGAAGCCTACGTCATATCTTTAATTAATGTGGGATACTACTTGCACCGCATAGGTAAGAGTCAATGGATTGTCTGGGTGGAAATGATTACTCATGCTTTATGTGCTGTTGGTATTTATTGGGGTAGGTTCTTGCGTTTTAACAGTTGGGATTTCGTTACTCAACCAGATGCTTTACTAACTAGAGGTGTAGAAGAAATTTTAGGCAAGCAACCTCTAGTAATTATTGCTATTACTTTTGGTATACTTGTTGGCTTGTACTGGCTGATGAAACGAGTAACTTTAGGTTTTGTTAGGCAAGGAAACAAGGGTATAGCTATTAAATCACAACTAATAAATTCCAACACCCATAATGCTGGTTAATTCAGATAAATAAATGTATTTATCGTGAAGGCTGTTAGTGATTGATGGTTGATGCTTAGTTGTAAAAACAATCAACAACTAACCCTTCATTTCAAAGCCATCTACGTCTGTACCTACCTTTTCCTCCATCTCAAGAGAGGACATAAGGTAGGTATTTTTTTATCAAAAGAAAGATGCAGCCTCACAAAAAATAATTTGAAATTAATCTAGATCGATCAGCTTTAATTGACGTGGATAGGAATTTAAAATATGCAGCTATTGTCGATTGATGAACTCAAGTTTTTAGTAGAAAATGCTCAAAGTCCTTGTGTTTCTCTGTACATGCCCACGCAAAAAGCAGGGACAGAAACTCGACAGAATCCAATTCGCTTCAAAAATTTAATCCGCGAAGCAGAGGAACGCTTGGATAAAATGGGAATTCGCCACACTGAGGCAGTAGATTTTCTCCAGCCAGCTAAGGAACTTGATACGAATGAGTTCTGGCAAAATCAAGACCACGGTTTGGCAATTTTTATCTCGCCAAATGTGTTTCGCTACTACCAACTCCCGATGGAGTTTCAAGAATTAGTAGTTGTTAGCAATCAATTCCACCTCAAGCCACTAGTGCATCTTGTCAACAATGATGGACGGTTTTTCGTCCTGGCTCTCAGCCAAGATAATGTCAGGTTCTTTGAGGGAACACACTACAGCATCCAAGAGGTAGAGGTGGACAATATGCCTAAGAGCCTGGATGAAGCCCTCCTCTATGACGAGACTGCCAAAGAGGGGCAGCGGCGGATTGGGACATCCAGAGAGGGAACTGCTAATCCTTTTTCACAGCCAGGTGAGTTTCACGGACAGGGTAGCCCCGACAGAGACGAACACCAAAAAGACATCCTGCAATTCTTTCACGCCATTGATGACGCATTACACGAAAAACTACGGGATGAAAAAGCACCTTTAGTGCTGGCTGGAGTTGAGTATCTCTTTGCTATTTACAGAGAAGCTAATTCTTACAAACATCTGCTGGAGGAAGGTATTCATGCCAATGTAGACATTATCAAGCCGGAAGAATTACACGAGCAGGCTTGGCAAATTGTGGAACCTATGTATACTCAATCGCACGAGGCTATCATGGAGCTTTACCAGCAAATTGCTGGAGAAGGTACTGGTAGAGCCTCTAGCGATCTCAAACAAATTGTTCCCGCTGCTTATTTCCAAAGAGTTGATTATTTGTTAGTGCCGATAGACCAGCAAGTATGGGGTGATTTCGATCCAGAGACAATGGCTGTAGAATTACATCCAGAACCAGAGCCTGACGACCAGGATCTGTTGGATTTTGCCGCTATTTATACACTCCTTAATGGTGGTGCAGTCTACACCGTTAAGCCAGAAGAATTACCAAATGGTGTACCAGCAGCAGCAATTTTCCGATATTGATTATTCCCAAGGTGTTGTATAAACTTAAACATCCTATATACAACACTGTTTATGAAGAGTATTCGTTCGTTTATTACTCAATCTCTAATTGGTTTAGCTATTTTAAGCGGAACAGCTATATCTACTACATCTGTACGAGCAGAAGTTATCGCCGGACAATCAGGCAATGTGCGAGCAGAAATCTCTTACGAACAACCACAGGAATATCAGTATAAAAACGTGCAAATAAAAATTGTCCGGGAGGGTAAAACTGTTTTAGATCAAAAGCTGCCTCAAGACAGCGAATACGATCGACCTATAGGTGCTTTGTTAGATGAAAACGATCGCGATAAATTACCAGTGCTAGACGTGGACGGTGACAAAGAACCAGAAGTAATTGCCGATTTCTTTACTGGTGGAGCGCACTGTTGTACTTACTCGCTAATTTATCGCTATGACGCAAAAGCCAAGCAGTACAAAAAAATTCGCCATGAATGGGGTAATGGTGGCTATCGACTTATAGATTTAGATAAGGATGGGCTACCAGAGTTTGAAAGTCGAGACGATCGCTTTGCCTATGCATTCACAGCCTATGCTGCTTCTGGTTATCCCTTGCAAATTTGGCAATATCGCCAAGGCAAGATGATAGATGTTACCCGCCGCTATCCCAAATTAATTTACAATCATGCCTTTGAGCTATGGCAAACTTTCTTATCAGCGCGGAAAGAAGGAGATAACGGCAAGGGGTTTTTAGCGGCATACTTGGCAGATAAATATATGCTCGGTCAAGGACAAGATGGTTGGCAGAAAGTCAAGCAAGCCTACAAAGGACGCGATCGCACTCGATACTTTGCTGATTTACGTAAGTTCTTGCGGGAAACTGGTTATATGAAATAGGTTAGTAGTTAGTGGATAGTGGTTAGTGGGTGGTGGATAGTGGACAGTGGATAGTGGTAAAAAATCAACTACTAACTACTAACCACTAGCCCTTTGGTGGTGCAATCCTAAACAATAAATTTTCTTGAACCACCAAGACACTAAGTCATCAAGTCGAATCAGGAAAAACCAGGCAATGAAAGCAGATTTTTCACTCACCTTGAAAGGGGTGCTACTAACCACTAACTACTAACCACTAACTACTAACTAATAACTACTGTATTTGTCGCCGCGCTGCTTCTAAAAGCAAGCGTTTCTCAGCCCGGGCAATGGCTTGATATGTCCTCAATACTGCTTCCGGTTCTACGGAAATGGAAGTAATACCCCATTCGATCAGATTGTCAATGATTTCCGGATACAATGCTGGTGCTTGACCGCAAATAGAACAAGGAATTCCGGCATCTCTCGCCATGTGGATCAGTCTAGCGACTGCATCCATTACCGCTGGGTGACGTTCATCAAATGCTTTTGCTAGCTGTCCTTGCTCTCTATCTACTCCTAGCAATAGTTGGGTGAGGTCATTAGTTCCAATGGAAATCCCTTGTACACCTGCTTTGATATATTCTGGCAGCAAAAACAGCACGCTTGGTACTTCTGCCATAATCCACAGCTGAAACTGGGGTACTTGATTTAAATTTGCTTGCTCAACTTTTTGGCGGCAAAAACGAAACTCTTCTACCGTGCGAACAAATGGCAAAATTAGGTGGATATTGGTATAACCAGCTTTTTGTACATTTGCCAAAGCCGTTAGTTCCATCTCAAAAACGGCGGGGTTTTCTAAATAACTGAAAGTACCCCGCTCTCCCAAAACCGACTGTCGTGAAGATGGGATATTATGGCTAAAAGATGACAATTCGTGCGATCGCCAGTCCAAAGAGCGATAAAAGATAGGTCGTGGTGCAAAGGCATGGGCAAATTGCACAATCTGATCGTACCAGCGCTCTAGTAATTGAGTCTGACGCCCATTGATTAGCCAATGATTGGGGTGTTGTCCCTCCAACATGGTAAGTGCCATCAGTTCTGAGCGCAATAATCCCACTCCATCTACAGGTAGAGAGAGCGCTTGCTCGATTAAGCTTGGCTGACTCAAGTTTACCAGCAACCGAGTAGCGATCGTAGGTAAATGAGAATTGATGGGGTGATGGGGAGTAGTTTGCTCCGTTGTTACAGACAGTGGTGTATGACTAACGTGTGATGAACTAACAGAGTGATGGGGAGATAAAGATAACGAGGCAAAAGGAGAGAATTGATCTAATTTTTTCCTCCTGGTATCGTCTCCTCCTCCACCCATACTGAGGCGATAAATTTCTCCCTTGTCGCCATCGATGAGCAGTTGTTCGCCGTTTTGAATCAATGTTGTAGCATTTGCTGCGTTTACTACACCGGGAATGCCCAATTCTCTTGCCAGAATTGCCGCATGACTAGTTAAACCTCCCTGTTCAGTGATAATCCCACCTGCTTGTTGCAATATTGGCAACCAATTAGGCGTGATGGCTGGAGCAACTAAAATTACTCCTTTAGGTATTTGTTCTGGTCTGTGTTGTGAGTTCACTACATGGGCCGTTGCTGTCACACGTCCCATTGCTGCCCCCAATCCTTTGATGAAATGGAAATTGGAAATCCCAGATTGAGGGACGTTAACTTGTGTCAGGTAGAGTATCCCTGAAGGCATTTCCTGAGAAATTGTCCACTCTAAGGTAAGATTCGCACCAAATTCTGTCACAAGTTGATTTACTAGCCCAATTAATTGTTGTAAGTGTTCTTCTGATAAAGCATATGCTTGTTGTTGGGCTTCCTCAAGAAGACAGACTTGTAAACAAGAGTCATCTAAGGTTGACACAGAGGCTGGTACAGATTGCAAATTAGCCCCAGAATTTGCATCATCAATACGATAAGCCAGCATTTTACAACCCAACTGTTGCTCTAGCACCATGCCAGTTTTTGGTTGAATGTAGTAGACATCTGGCAGAACTTCACCGTAGGCGATCGCAAATCCCAATCCCAAAGTGGCTTGAATTTCCCATGCCGAAGAGTTGGCGATCGCTAAGCCACTGGCAATTGCATTTTGAATTGGTTGTACCAAAACTGCTAATTTTATTTGCTGCAAGTCAATACCTGCTTGCTGCCAATAGAGAAGACTTCTAGCACGAAAAAGCTGACTCCAAGTCCGCTTCAGTGCTGTGGCGATCGCCTCTAGTTCGCAGTGACAAACTTGTGACTCTAGCAATCCAGATAGATTGCCAACTCCCTGTTTGCCAGTTGGAAGCGTCAGGCTAGGACGAAAAATCAGACATTTAGTATTCCACCTTCTCGCTGCGTTTAAAATTGCATTTAACAGCTGTGGTGGCACAGTGGCAGTGATAATCTCCTGACGTAAGCTTCCAGCCACCTGCTGAAGTTGATGCCAATTGCTTACATCCAAATGCAAAGAAGAATTGGGTAAGTCAGCAACTAATGCTTCTGAACTGTTCAGAGTTTCTAGAAATTCTCGCAAAACTGATGCCGCAATGACGAAACCAGACACCACCGGATAACCACGCTGCATGATTCTGCTCAAATAAAAAGCCTTATCACCGACTTCGGCGCGGTCTAGTGGTTTAATTTGCTCAAGCCAGTAGAGTTTGTCCACTCAATTAGTCAGTTGTCGGTTGTCATAGCCTCTGGTGGAAACCAGAGAAGTTAGCACGGGTGCAAGGCTTTACGCCTGTACAGTTGTTAGTAGTTGGTTGTAAATCTTTAACTATTAATCACTATCCGCTATCCACTGTACGAGCAAAGCATTTTTACGATAATTTTTCAGTTTAATGGAAAGAAAATATTTTCAAATGCTTCGCCCAGTCTAAGTCATTGTGACAGTCTGGAAACAGCGCTGCTCGCTTTTGGTATTGCGATTTAGTTTATACTAAAAGTACTAAAGAAAAGATTTATTATCTCCTGTGTTGCCTCAGCGTTTGTATATTGCTAATTGGCCTATCTGGAAGCAGAGTAATAAATAACTAGTCATACATGGGAATTTATGCCTGAGCTTGGTTCCTTAATGCTGCTAGCTTGCTGGGCATTTTATCAAAGAAAATCTATACAGAGAATCTTATCACAATACCAGAATGGCGAGGGCAGGAGGCAGTTCGATCTGAAATATGAGAGCGATCGCTCCTTTAGCGCGTGTTTCGACTCAAAAAACAAATGATGCTCGCATTATCAATATTGCCAAATACATACTACCTGTCGCCTAATGATTGGTTAAACATCGCCTTTAGGCTATCTCTGGCGATGTTTTTTGGGGCAATAATCGGCCTAGAAAGGGAGCGGAGGCGCAAACCAGCTGGTTTGAGAACTCATATGCTCGTGAGTCTTGCTGCCGCAATGTTTGTGATTATAATTCTGCAAACAGATGTAGAACCCCGAGATTACAATGGGCTTAGCCGCGTAATTCAGGGTGTGGCAACTGGTGTAGGATTTCTTGGTGCTGGAGTAATTTTGCGCGAACCTCCGGAAGAAGAATCACAACGAGTCGAAGTCAAGGGACTCACCTCAGCAGCAGCTATCTGGTTGGCAGCAGCTTTGGGAATGACAGCTGGATGTGGTTTGTGGCAATTAGGATTAATTGGCATCCTATTGTCTTGGTTTATTCTTTATGTTGTGAAAATTTATGAAAGAATCTATTAGACCTGCGTGCTTCCGAAAAACTAATTTTGAAAACTGCGATCGCTTTTGGCTCTATCTTTATTTTTATTAATAATTAAAAAGTGCTAATACCTGATTAAAAATTTCTTCTTCTGCTTTAGCTATAATAATTTATTTCACTAAATTAACAAAATCCCAATCAGTTTCCCGATCGTTTTCAATGGTTTTGCTAGCTGCATAAAAACATTATTTCTTATTCCCCATTCCCTTTTTCATGTGTCTTGGTGTACACAGTTCATGACAGCTACTTATTAATCTTCCGCACGCAATAACCAAAAGCCGCTGAAAGTCATTCCCGAGTCATCTGGCTGCACAAGTAAAAAATGTAACCCGTGACTTTGCTGCTTGCGCTGTTCGTAAACCCTAGCCGCCGCAGCCACTTCTGGATCTTCAAACGTAACAACAATCCATCTATCCACCAAACCTGCTTCTAATACCAACCCATCCGGCGCACCAGCAACGTAACTTAACGCCACAGGACGTGCTTGTTGCAACCACCGTGCCAAGCGCATCGATTGGCGTCCCCCATAAATTACCACACCGGGAACCGGCACCGTTGACGCCAAACCCAAATTTATAGGCAACAAAAACTCTGGCATTACCAAAATGGGAATGGGAACTTCTGCAAACGCTTCCACCAAATTACCTGCTGACAGTGTTGCAAAACGCCATTCTTCTCCCCAAAGATTTTCCGGTAATGGCGTGGGTGGTGGCTTGTCTAGTGCGATTGGATATTGCTTTTCCCGTAACCACTGCTTCAGGGCAAAAGTGCGCCGCGTAGGTTCAACATTAATACCCAAACTGCGTCCAGCTTGTTCAATTAAACCCAAAGACTGAGGACGAAATACCTGAATTATATCCGGCAATTGCCCACCAGCAGCCAATTGCAGTTGAGAAGCAACCCAACTGGAATTTGCTTCAGACTGGGGACAGGTAGCTTCATACTGAAAGCTGCGATCGCGATCGCAAATCAACAACTGCCATACATCTTGCTGCGGACGACGATAAAAATCAGCTTGCCAGATACGCATTTCGTTTGACCTATATAAAAAATGAACCACAAAGACACAAAGACACAAAGGGTTTCTTGGTGACTTGGAGTCTTGGTGTTTCATTCATATAAAAAAGTGAACCACAAAGACACAAAGACACAAAGGGTTTCTTGGTGACTTGGAGTCTTGGTGGTTCATTCTTTCTCATAGTACTAGGCGTTTGATGCCATCTTTGATCAGAGGAACATTGAAGTTAATTAGCAAGCCCAAGCGACACCTTGAAAGCTTAAGATAAGTTAAGAGTTGAGCTGTATGAACTGGTAACAAAACTTCTACAGCTTTTAGTTCAACGATCAAACATCTGTCAACAAGCAAATCAAGTCTAAAACCAGCCTCTATATAAATGTTGTCATATACTACTGGTAGTGGAACTTGCTTTTCAACACTTAATCCCCTCTTAGTTAATTCATGCTCCAAGCACACCTCATAGACACTCTCTAGCAAACCAGGTCCTAGAGTAGAATGCACCTGAAAAGCTGCATCAACCACCTGTGCCGCTACTCGATCCAATTCCTCGGAAATAGGCTTTCTTTGTGTCTTAGTGTCTTGGTGGTTCATTAATTCTTATACCAACACTTTCGCTAAAATCGGTGGCACTTTTACAGAAATTTCTGGCACGTACACCTGAGAAACGTAGTCAGCAATCATTCTATCAGTGTTAAACAGTGGTGCATTGGTTTTAATTGAAGCCTTCATCATCTGCAACCAACCGTGGGGAATGCCGTTAGCATCTTGGTCGTAGTAGAGAGGAACTATTTCCTCTTCTAACAATTTATACAGTGATTCGGAATCAATGCGGTCTTGTAATTCCTGATCGCTGGTGTGGGCGTCTTCGCCAATTGCCCAGCCGTTGATGCCTTTACCGTTGGCGTCGGTTTTGTAGCCTTCACACCACCAGCCATCAAGGACGCTGCAATTAATCCCGCCGTTAAAGCAAACTTTTTGTCCGCTTGTACCAGATGCTTCTAGGGGACGGCGGGGATTGTTTAACCAAACATCGACGCCTTGCACGAGTTTTTGGGCGGTGTAGATGTCGTAGTCTTCGATGAAAGCGACGCGGTTGGTAATTGCCGGATGTCTGCACCACTCCATCAAGCGTTGAATAATCCGCTTGCCTTCTTCATCGGCGGGGTGTGCCTTGCCTGCGAAGATAATCTGTACAGGGCGATCGAGATTGCCAAAAATCCGCAAGGCGCGATCGGCGTCACGCAGCAGCAAATGACCGCGTTTGTAAGGTGAAAAACGTCTGGCAAATCCGATGGTTAGTGCTTTCGGGTTCAGCAGGAAGTCGGTAGCTTGAATTCTTTCGTACTCTTCGCCTCGTCCTTCTCTTGCTTTCTTGACTTTATAGCGGGTGTAGGCTACGAGTCTTTCTTTGAGGATTTGATGTCGCCACCACAGTTCTTGATCGGGAATGTCGTCTACTTTTTCCCACATTTTGGGATCAACTGCACGAGTTTTCCAATCTGCACCCAAATACTGATTGTACAAATCTGCTATGAGGGGAGCAGTCCAGGTTGGTGCATGAACTCCATTGGTAATGTAACCGATGGGGACGTTGTCTTCAGATCGATTTGGATACATAACTGTCCACATCTGGCGGGAAACTCGACCGTGCAGTTCACTGACACCGTTGGAGGTACGGCACATCCGCAGTGCTAAAACGGTCATACCGAAGGGTTCCCAAGGATCGCCGAGTCGACGTGCGCCTAATGCTAAGAATTGTTCGCGGGAAAGGCGCAGTTGCGGCCAGTAGTGGGCAAAGAAGGAGTCGATTAAATCTGGTGAGAAGACGTCGTGACCGGCTGGGACGGGTGTGTGGGTGGTGAATACACACCGATTTCGCACATCTGCTTCGATGTCGTAGAAGGATTTGTTTGTGCGTTCAATTTCTTGCCGGGAAATTTCTAAGGTGCAGAAGGCGGCGTGTCCTTCGTTGAGGTGATAGACAGATGGTTGAATTCCTAAAGCTGTCAAAGCACGAACGCCACCAATTCCCAAAACGACTTCTTGGGCGATGCGGGTTTCTTGGTTCCCACCGTAGAGGTGTCCGGTTAGCCAGCGATCGATGGGATCGTTGTCGTCGCGATCGCTATCTAAAAGATAGAGAGTTACTCGCCCCACTTGCACTCGCCAAATTTGCACTTTCACCCAGCGCTGGCGAATTTCTAGTTCGATGGTGAGTGCTTGCCCTTGTTCATTTTTGATTAATTCCAAGGGCATACGGTGGAAGGGGTTATCAACGTAGTAATCTTCTTGCCATCCGCCACGGTTCAAGCGCTGGCGGAAGTAACCTTGGCGATACAGCAAGCCGATACCGACCATTGGTACGCCCAAATCGGATGCTGATTTGAGGTGATCGCCTGCGAGAATGCCCAAACCCCCAGAGTAGACGGGTAGGGATTCATGGATGCCAAATTCGGCGCAGAAGTAAGCAATGGGATGTTCAGTTGAAACTTGCGGTGCTACCCGACTCACCCAAGTATCTTTTTGCGTCATGTACTCGTCAAATTCTTTGGCTAGGGCAGAAATTTGTTTGAGGTAAAAAGGGTCTTCTGCTAACTGGGTGAGGCGTTCGTAGGTTGCCGATTCTAATATTGCTACTGGATTATGTCCGCAGCGTTCCCATTCTTGGGGATCGATGGTTTGGAATAAGGCGAGGCGATCGCTTGTCCATGACCACCAGTAGTTATAAGCCAAATCTGCCAAGCGTCGTAGCGGCAAAGGCAATTTTTCACTCAAGCGAAGCGCTGCGTTAATTGCACTGCTTTTAGTCATAATTATTGTTCGTTTAGTTTTGTAAGTTTACTAGTCAATAACGGCAAATAAGGCGACTATTCCAGCCTGCTTCCCGTCGCCTTGTTAATGAGTCAACCTCTGGAGATGCAGCAGTTTATTGACAAAAAACCTTAGCCAAGTCTCTGGTTTTTGGTTTTCAACATACTAACAATCATCCGTCTTTTTGTGACAATTTTGATAACTGTCTATCTCAACTTTATTGACGTTGTTTTAAATTATTTTTTATATATTTAAGATTTATTTAACTGTTTCTAAGTTTCAGCCTAAATGATGAACTATTTAGCTTAAATAATTTTTTAATACTATATTTATCAATTCAAATACCTTTTTTATTAAAAATCATATCACTAAATTAATTTTTGTAAAAATCAAACAATTAGAGCAAAAGTTCCCTGATTTATAATCAGGGAATGTTTTAGCTGAGAGTAATTCACACTTCAATCAGGGCGATCGCATGATGGCGGATGTGATCTTCAATAAAAGAAGCGATGAAGTAATAACTGTGGTCGTAACCCTGTTGATAACGCAAAGTCAGAGGTTGATTAGCTTCCCTACAAGCTTGGTCAAATACATCAGTCAGCAATTGTTCTGCTAAAAATTTATCCGCAGTGCCTTGGTCGATGAGAATTAGACTGTGATAACCAACTTGCTTGACTAATTCACTAGCATCGTAAGCACGCCAAGCTTCTTGATCTTCACCAAGATAACCGCTAAACGCCTTCTGACCCCAAGGACAACGCATCGGTGCAGCAATGGGTGCGAAAGCTGAAACTGATTTGTATTTTTGGGGATTTCGCATTGCACAAACCAACGCCCCATGTCCACCCATAGAATGACCGAAAATGCTTTGTTTATCTGGTAGCACTGGGAAGTTTTCGGCAATTACAGCAGGTAATTCATCAACGACATAACTATACATGCGGTAGTGCGACGCCCACGGTTCCACAGTCGCATCAACATAAAAGCCAGCACCCGTGCCAAAGTCCCAGTCGTCATCCTCACCAGGAATTCCGGTTTGGCGGGGGCTAGTATCTGGTACTACTAACATTAAGCCGTACTTTGCTGCCAAGCGTTGCGCCCCCGCCTTAGCCATAAAGTTTTCTTCCGTGCAAGTCAAACCGGAAAGGAAATAGAGAATTGGTACTGAATCGTGACTTGCCTGTGGTGGTTGGTAGACAGCAAAGCGCATTTCACCATTGCAGCTAGAGGAGAAATGACGATAAAAGCCGAGTTTGCCATCAAAGCATCTTGATTCTGAAATAAGATCAACAGACATGGTTTATGGATTATATTCGCTAAACTTACGAGTGGAGGTGGCTTGCAGTGCAGGCTATTTACATTAGTTAAAAATTTACTATGAGCCAAGAGCAACAGCATATTTTCGAGCCTAAATATGTTCAGGAATCATCGACATCCACACAAGATACTGAACAAAAACAACAGGAAAAAGATAAAAAAGTTTCCTATGTACACAAGACAGATCGTATAAGAGCTTGGAGTGAGTTTATTAAGTCAGTGACTCCCTATGTTTGGGCTGCTGTCATCATTATTGTAATTATTCCCTTGCTAGGTAGATTTTTAATCGCAGGTTCATCACCTGAAGATAAAAGCATCCCTACTCAAACAAATGACAATATAGTTATTGTTGAAAAAATTCAACAACCCAAAGGTATTGAGATGGCGATCGCAACTGCTCTTGAAAATGCTAAATCTCAATCAGAGGCTTTTGCTTCTGAAAAATTAAACGAGTGGGTTGATGAATTGATGACTCGTGTTGATGATAGTTTCCTAGATTGGTATTTTAATTACTTCAACCAAAAGAAACTAGAGTTCAGCACACCATTTGTATGGCTATCTTCAGCTGTTACTCACTGGGCAAATACAAATAATCCATCTCCGAAACAAGCAGTTGCAGAAAAATTGACAGAGAATTTCCAAACAGAATTTGCCAAGCGTGTCCTTAGACCAAAAATTGCCCAACTTGAATTAGAAAACCTCACTAGAGATACTATAAATTTATATGTCACACAATTGAGTAAAAATATTTCTAATATCCAAAGCAGTTACAAAATACCTCAAGGAGATTGGGAACGTTATCTAAATGATATTGCAATCACTATTAATGATACAGAAGGCAATATTTCTAATTTATCCTTAAAGGTTTTGACTGGTGGAAGCGCTTACCTACTTACTAAAGCAATGATTCCAACAGTGACAAAAGTAGGAAGCAAAATAGTTACATCCTTTGCTGGAAAAGCTGGCGCAAAAATGGCTGCAAAAACTGGTGGTGCGGTTGCTGCGAAGGTAGGTGCAGAGTTACTAGATCCAATTGTAGGAGTTGGGATTATCATCTGGGATTTATGGGATTATCATCATACAGTCGCAGTTGAAAAACCAATTTTACGGGATGCGATTCACGATTATTTGCAGCAAGTCAAATATTCTCTGCTAGAAAACCCTGAAAATGGCATAATGACAGCAATTAATCAAGTGGAAAGTGGCATTTTAAAGTCTATTGAATCAGTAAAACAACCCGTATGAGTTTAATAAATAGCGAAAATATTTGTCTGTTTTAGAAAGCTATTCAAATCAAAATGAACAGTTTGAGAATCATTTTGATTGCTTCTCAAGCATTAACTTATGAGCATCAATAATCTTTTTTTATCCATTACTGCCAGTAATACTGACACTTCTTGAGAAACTGGTTCAGTTAAATTTAATATATTTACAGCAGTATCTAACGTTTTCCCTTGTAGGATTTGATAGCCAAGTTTAAGCAAATTATCCCAAGTAATATCGCTTTCCAAATATGCTTTAGCAATAGTAATAAGCAGGTCTTGATAATCATTACCTTCAGCTTTTGTCATCATGGTATGGGGAATTTCATAGATTTTATCAAAGCGAAAATACCAAGATTTTTGCTGATATTTGTTGACATTTGCAAACAAAATGTGCAGTTCATGCTCATCTATAGTGAGGTCGCTTTCACTGGAAATTACAAACATTGGCACTGCCGACTTATCTTTTGATCGTTCTAAAATGTCTTGACCCATATCTAAAAATAATCGCAATGCTGGAATACGAAAGCCATTATAGCCAAAATTACCAGGGTTATCTTTATTTAACCATTCGTAATAAAAAGGCAGAGTTTCCACTAAAAAATCTACTATTTTATTAGTACCGCTTAAATAAGGAGCGAACAGCAAAGCTTTCTCTATTTCTTGCGGACGTTCTAATGCTAACCAAGCTGATAAATTTCCACCTGTAGATAATCCACCGATTATCACTTGCTCTCCGAATGTTTGTGCTGTTTGTAGCCAACACAGAGCAAAATCTTGATAAACTTCTCGCTCCATAGGTAAAGGAGGAGGATTGTCTTTATTCCAGTTTCCTGCTATTCCATGACCAGGCTGCAATGGAATTAAAACATTATAACCAGCCGCAAATAGAGCTTTTCCTAATGGTTCAAACTGATAAGGGCCAGCAGTAAATCCGTGGAAGAAAAGGCAAACTTTTCGAGTTGGATGCGGATGGAAAAAGAATTTTGAGCGGCAAGCTTCGTTTTTTATTGGTAGATTGTTCTCTAGATTGATGGCTTGTTCAAGGATAGCAGTTGTTTTGCTGAAATAATCAGACATATTTTTATAGAAGTTAAAGTTGTTATGTTTTAAACCAAATTATGACTAAATCGAATCTGCCATTAGATCTATAACAATAAAATTCTTTTACCAGACATGCTTGGCAACTCCGCAAAGGAGTATTTTTTGTAAGATATATAACAAAGCATTTATGATCGACAGAAGATTAGGTAGCAATACTATTTGCCCCCATCACGTTAAACTAGGTCTGATAACAGCCGCTCTACCATTCATTATGAGGCTTTTATGGCAGCTAATCTGCAACAGATTGCTTATTACTTAGATAATCTTGGTTGGGACTATCGTTTAGATGAAGAAGAAGACCGTATTATTACAGGTGTAGAAAGTGAAAACATAGAAGATTTTTTAATCGTTGTCCAGTTGGATGAGGAGGGAAAGTTTTTTCGGCTATTTGCACCACAAGTTCTTGCAGGAGTACAAGACCATCCTTACAAAGCAGCAATTCTCCAGTCAATGCTAGCAATTTCTTGGGAAACCAAAATGCTGCAATGGGAGTATGACCCTTCCGACGGCGAAATTCGTGCTATTATCGAGTTTCCTTTAGAAGACTCAATTCTCACAGAAAAACAATTTAACCGCTGTCTGAGTGGGTTGATTCAGCTGATTGATAGTGTGGCACTCCCCCGCCTGAAAGCTGTGATGGAAACAGGTCAAGACCCAGGAAATGTAGAATTGGGTGAGAGACTTTTACTCAGCATTCAAGAACAAGCTCCCGGATTGCTAGAACTTTTGGAGAAGGCAATGGAAGCTCGTAAAAAGCGAGGAAGTTTTCCTGGTGAATGAGCCGAATGGGTGGTGAAATAGCTATACTCCAAAGTGATACGCTCAATATACTGAAGTTTTCTAGGGTTGGATCATATGACATCCTATGCTACTTCTTCTGCTAAAGCAGAAATGGGTGAACTTCGGCGGTTAAAAGGCTTACTACCGCCAGAATTGCAAAGTTGGGTAACAGTTGAAGGTACAACAGAGGTAAACCCACCGCTGATCCGCAGCGAAGAAATTGGTAAAGATCAGGTGGAAATTCAAATTGATCTGGTGAAATGGGATTCGCTGGCAATGGATCAGCGCAATCTGCTGTTTTGGCACGAAGTTGCCCGCATTCAAAATGATACTATCCCCAAAGATGGTTGGGAAATGGCAGCCTTAGCAATTGGTTTGGGTGGTGCTGTCGGTGAATTGTGGGTACAGGATGCTTTATTGCTGATATTAGCTTTGGCACTGTGCGGAGTTTCAGGCTGGCGACTTTATCAAAAGAATAATGGAGAAAAGCAGTTAAAAGAATTAGTGGAAGCCGATGAAAAAGCGATCGCTTTGGCGACTCGTTTTGGTTATAGCCTCCCCAATGCCTATAAAAGTTTGGGAAGTGCTTTGAAAACCCTAGTTGATATGACTCCTAGCAAGCGTCAGCGGTCTAGATACGAAGCACGACTCTCAGCCCTCAAACGCAGTGCTAACAAAGTCAAAGCAAAATCTAAATCAACTGTGGATGAAGGTATATATTAGGCAAAATCGAAGGAAGAGAGACAAGGGAGACAAGGGGAATAATTCTTAGTTTCTCCCCATCTCCCCATCCCCCCATCTCCCGCTCAGTCTACACGAATAAATCAAATCGCCAAACGCTTATTCTACGAGCTGAGTTTGTCGTCGCTTCAACCAAAAACTACCTAGCCCTAAGAAAAATTTTGCATTCGCGTCTAATAATCAACTACGCCACCACCGGAACCGCGATCGCTCAGACCATAAGCTAAAACACATTTATCTGCATATTCTAAATTAGTCTAACTCTTGTGGGGTGGGCGTCCCCGCCCAATTCGTGCAATTTAAATGCACAACAGCTTACCAGCCCTTTGGTGGTGGGTGAAAAATCTGCTTTCATTGCCTGTTTTTCCTGATTTGACTTGGTGTCTTAGTGTCTTAGTGGTTCAATAAGATCTATATTTTTGCACCCAAACAGTCTCTATTTTTAGAATCGAACTTCCGTATTCAGACTAGGTTAACTGTCAACTTAAGTACAGTATTTTACGCAGAATTTTTATAAATTTTGGCTTAGATTTGCTCTCATCTTCATAAAACAATGCTATTGGGTAGTAGATATTAGTTAGTGGTTAGTGGTTACTAGCTAACTACTAACTACTAGCTACTAACTTTAGAGTTGATTTAACATTTTATGCGTTTGAGGCACAACACGCACTTGCTTAACAAACCTCTTCATCAAAGCTTGCCACATCAAAACTTGCTCGGGAGAAGGTGCAAGTATGGGGGTTTCAGTGAATTGCTCAGAAGCAGCCAAAGGTGTAACAGGTTGTAAAAACACAGGGATTTCCGGACTCACTTCTGCCACTAATAAAGCCGAACGCTCCAACTCTGCGGGGTCTGTTTGAGCAGAAATGACGATCTTGACGAAACATTCAACTTGGGAAGAGTAACAAAGGTGGAGAAATTTGGTGTGTTCTTGCCAACGAGTTTCGCCACTCGTACTGGGCAATTTCAAATCCATACCCACAGAGTCCAAATAGGGCAGAACCATTGCTAACTGTTCTGGACGATGCCCGCCAGTTTCCAAGTATACGGGTAAAGCAGTCACTGCACGTACCTGTGGTAAAAATTCCACTAAAAATCCGGCATGAAGAAGAGGTTCGCCACCTGTCAGGCTAATGCTATCGTGTAGAGAAGGTATATTTTGTCGCTCAACTGATTCAAGTAATATGGGTAAAGGGACAGGATTTGAGTAAAATTCAAAATCGCGCTTTCCTGGCGATCGCTCTATCCTACAAGTGGTGGGTGCACTCCAAGTGTGAGCGCTATCACAGAAGTGACAGCGCAAGTCACAAAGAGCAAAGCGAATAAATATCTGACGCGTCCCAACGTTCAGTCCTTCCCCTTGAATAGCGGAAAAGACCTCAATCAGACGTGCTGTAGGTGTAATAGCAGTTTTAGTAGTCATTTGACGATAGCAATGCGTATACCCCACCTCAAACAGCAGGGATGTTTTTTAACTTCTTGTTCTATTGTGAACCGTAATGGCAATCTCTAATTTCAACCTCATTAACTAGTAATTAGTTATGATTTCAACTGATCGAAAATAAGGTTAAGTGATTCACTAAGACAAAATCATGTTCGGCATATTACATTGACTGAAATGGCAATGAATGTTCAGGACCTCATGACTAGCCAACCCCAAGAGGCAGATTTTCCAGTAATGTTCTTACATGACACAGCAATAGTACAAGTATCCGAGCGATTGAGCGTGCTGGAGGCTTTAGCCTTTAAGCAAACTTGCCAAAATTTAACCCAGGCAAATCCAATTCCGCAGAAAATCATCATCGACTTACAGCAAACTACTTTCATGGACAGTAGTGGTTTAGGCGCGTTGGTGAGTAATTTCAAAGCCGCTCAGGATAAAGGTATTGAGTTTATACTGCGGAATGTTACCCCTCAAGTCATGGCTGTATTAAACCTAACAGGACTGGAGAAAGTATTTTCCATTGAGTCTGATGCTTTGATCCCAGCACGTTCAAAGAACCAACTCGAAGAACAGCTACCGACCACACATCCTTCCGTGCGTTCTTGGATGAAACGGTTGATAGACATTGTGGGAGCATTAGTAGGTTTAGTAATTACAGGAATTATTTTTATTCCTATTGCTGTGGCGATCGCACTTGACGATCCCGGCCCAATTTTCTTCAGTCAAATTCGCTGTGGTTGGATGGGTAAGCGCTTTCGGATTTGGAAATTCCGCTCGATGTATGTTGATGCGGAAGCGAGAAAAGCCGAACTCGAAAAACAAAATCAAGTACAAGGGGCTTTTTTCAAGATTGATAACGATCCCAGAGTTACCAAAGTCGGAAGCTTTTTGCGACGCACAAGTTTGGATGAACTGCCCCAGTTTTGGAATGTCCTTAAAGGAGAGATGAGTTTAGTAGGCACCAGACCACCCACACCCGACGAAGTAGAACGTTATGAGATACCCGAGTGGCAGCGTCTCGATGTAAAACCAGGTATGACTGGAGAATGGCAAGTCAATGGACGGTCTAGCATACGTAAATTTGAGGACGTAATTCGTCTGGATTTACAGTATCAAAAAAACTGGAGCTTGCTATATGATGTGAAACTGATTTGGAAAACAGTAACCATCCTGTTTCACAAAAATAGTGGTGCTGTTTAGCTTAGTTCTACAAAGGTAGCATCCCGGAAGCCTAGGGGCAGAGTTGCCGCAAAAGACCAGGTGACAAGGTTAATTTCCTACCTGTAGCTGCCCCACCTCTTTCGCAAATAAAGAAGTCACTCACTCCTTGCACTTTTGATAGTCTTCTACACTTTGCGTATTTTTCAATAGTTTTGCTACAACTTTGTAAATGTATGAATTTGTACTGATAAAACCAATAAAAATTGCTAGTAAGTACATTCCCACTTACTTAAGTCTGGATATTCACTGACACCAGATTTGAAAAGTTTTACTAGAGTATATTTATAAGTTTCTGACAAGAAATTAATCACAATCACGACTATTGCCATGAACGCGATCGCGTTCATGGCAATAATTTTTTTGTCTTTATTTTTAGTTTTATAAAGCAGTCTATCAAAACTGCATGTCCCAGTACTTTTTCCTTCCCCTTTCAGCCAATAAGGTTCAGATCATTTCACAGAAATGTCCATAGCTATAGGACTAGTATTTGATTTTTGAAAAGATACGTAGGGGAGGCAAAAAGGGGTGTGGATTTTCCTCCCCCTTTATTGCCGTTGCGTTACGCCAAAGGCTAACGCACCATTCTATGTTTTTGGTGCCGTACTCTCGCCGATCGCACACCCTACGTGTACTTAGATTTTTTCAATCATCAAACCGGATTCCTATACTATACCAAGCCTGCACAGATGCAATACCGGCTTCCGCAGGCTTCGTTTGTATAGCTGCACCTTGACGAACTAACAGCTACCTATTTGCAGAAATTTTACGTAAGTAAAAATACTAAATTATTACACTGCATAGTGAACTTTTTAAGTAAAAAAATATATTAGTATTTCTAATTTTACTGATATTAATTTTTACGCAATCTTTAAGGGTAAATGACTGACATTAAGAACATCCAAAGAGAAAATTCAAATAGAGGCACACTCTTTGTGCAAAGCAATTTTTGATACCAGCTTAGTAATCAAAAAAGACCGGAGTTCTTCTGACTACTTTGATATGCGGATATTAATTTACTCTTACAACTACTATCCAGAACCAATAGGTATAGCTCCCCTAATGACTGAATTAGCAGAGGGACTCGTCAAGCGAGGACATCAAGTGCGTGTGGTTACTGCTATGCCCAACTACCCAGAACGTCGTATCTACGAGGGGTATAGAAAGAAGTTATATTTGACTGAATTGAAAAATGGCGTGCAAATCCAACGCAGTTATGTTTGGATTCGTCCGCAACCAAACCTAATAGATCGGGTGTTGCTTGATGCCAGTTTTGCGATCGCCAGTTTTCTACCAGCCTTGATGGGTTGGCGTCCCGATGTGATTCTTGCAACTTCGCTGTCTTTACCTGTTTGTGTACCAACTGCGCTACTGGGATGGTTGCAAGGTTGCCCTGTAGTGTTAAATCTGCAAGATATATTACCAGAAGCAGCTATTCACGTTGGTATACTCAAAAACCAACTCTTGATTAAAGCATTTACAGCATTAGAAAAGTTTGCCTACCGCACTGCTACCAAAATTAGCGTTATTGCCGATGGGTTTGTGGAAAACTTGCAAGCTAAAAATGTAGAAGCTAGCAAAATTGCGCAAATTCCTAATTGGGTTGATGTCAATTTCATTCGTCCCTTGCCAACAGAAAACAACACTTTTCGCGCCGCCCATAACCTGAATGACAAATTTGTAATCTTATATTCTGGTAATATTGCCCTTACCCAAGGTTTGGAAACCGTTGTCAAAGCTGCTTCTGCATTACGGCACATTCCAGATATTGCTTTTGTCATCGTTGGAGAAGCAAAAGGTTTACAAAGATTGCAACAAGAATGTCAAAACTGTGGTGCAGATAATGTTTTGCTACTACCTTTTCAGCCGCGTGAAAAATTGCCGGAAATGTTGGCAGCTGCTGATGTTGGTTTGGTGGTGCAAAAGAAAAATGTTATATCCTTTAATATGCCATCAAAAATTCAAGTACTACTTGCAAGTGGTCGCGCATTGGTTGCATCTGTACCTGAAAATGGCACAGCAGCAAGAGCAATCAAACAAAGTGGTGGTGGAATTATCGTTCCTCCAGAAGATCCCGGCACTCTAGCTAATGCAATCTTGGACTTATATAAACACCCTGAAAAAGTCAAGACTCTTGGCTATAACAGTCGCCAATATGCGGTTGAACAATATGCCTTCGAGCAGGCTCTAAATCATTATGAGTCTTTGTTCTACACAGTCACATCAGATAGCCCAGCAATTGGATCAACAATAGTATCAAAACAAGAAGTTTAACTTTTGCTACATAAATAGGGTGCTAGGTTAGTACGAGCTAGGATTGATTGCAAACAAACATTGTTTTAAAAAATAGTTTGAAAAATTTTGAGCCTGTATCTGACTCCAGTCGGTACAGGCTCAATCTTCTTTACATTCCTCAGTCATCAGGACAGATTTGAGAGAAGAAAGCTAGGTTAGTTAAAATAAGAATAAGGATTGACTACTGGGTGAGTATGAAGAAAACTCTTTTTCAAATTCACTCAGTTCTTAATCCATTAGTTGCTTAGTTCCAAAATCTTCTATTTGGATGTTCAGCCATTATGCGCCAAAAAGTCTTAGCTTGGTTAGCAGAGAATGTTCCAGTTTCGCGGATCAACCATATTCTCGGGGTCGAGCAAATGGCAGTTGATCTTGCTGAGCATTACAATTTGGATCGAGAAAAAGCTGCTATGGCTGGGCTGATGCATGATTTGGCAAAATATTTTCATCCGCAAAAACTCTTGCAGATGGCAGAGGTTGCAGGGCTGGAAGTAGATGAGGTGATGGCAGCAACTCCCCATCTTTTGCACGCAGATGTCAGCGCTATCGTCGCAAGAGATACATTTGGCGTAGAAGATGAAGAAGTATTACAGGCGATCGCCAATCACACTTTGGGTAGACCAGGCATGAGTCCACTCTCGTGTATCGTGTTCTTAGCAGATACTCTAGAACCAGGACGGGGTGACTCAGCCCAATTGCAGAACTTGCGAAAACTTAGCAGTGAACATCTTGAGAAGGCTGTTTGGTTGACCTGCGATTACACTTTCCAATTTTTGCTCTTAAGCCCTTGTTTAATTCATCCACGAGCGATCGCCACTCGCAATTGGTTCTTGCAAAAGTCGAAAGCTAAACAACCAATTCTTCAAACAATCGCATAGACTCCTGTTTTTTTGTTAGTATTCAAAAAAACCAGTTCATAACAGTTGCAATTTAATAGTCATTTGCCAGTAATTGTAAAAAATTCTCAAAACAGAAAGCAGCTGAGGTTTAATGTCTGATTACTTCCAAGCACACTTCCCATTACAATCAATCGCTGTAAAACAAGGTGCGGCAATAAACTCACAGATTGACGGCAACGACGAAACGACCGCACAAATAGCCGCAACCATAGCTGAAGCAGCATCAGACCGGAAAGCAGGTGATATTTTATTGCTAAAGGTAGCTGATGTATCTTATCTTGCGGATTATTTTTTGGTGATGACAGGCTATTCCAGAGTGCAGGTAAGAGCGATCGCCGATGCAGTAGAAGAAAAAGTACAACAAGAGTGGCAACGGCGTCCCTTACGTGTAGAAGGAAAAGCTGAGGGAACTTGGGTATTGCAAGACTACGGCGATGTGATTGTTCACATAATGATGCCAAAAGAGCGCGAGTTCTATAATTTAGAAGCGTTCTGGGGTCACGCAGAACATGTCGAGTTTCCAAGATCCGATGATGGTGGGGGTAAGCCAACATGATCAAGTCCTCGGTCTCAAATTGCCCAGTACCCGTTGAACAACAACCACTGAATGAGTACGAAGAGTTAAAATCTTCTTGGTTATTCCGTGATTGCATTTTAAATTGGCGTGAATATATCACAAAAATAGGTTGGATTTGGGGTATTACTTGGCTGGTAGCAGCACCAGTAGCAGCCGCAAGCTTTCCCCCACACAAACACATAGCACAGTTTATTCTCTCTGGTGCCGCCGGAGCGAGTATAGGTTTAATACTCGTATTGCTAAGGTTATATTTAGGCTGGTCTTATGTACAGGATCGCTTAGCCAGCCCGATTATCTTTTATGAAGAGTCAGGCTGGTATGATGGTCAAACTTGGACAAAACCGCAAGAAGTGCTAACCCGCGATCGCTTAATTGTCACCTACCAGATCAAACCAATCATCAAACGATTACAAATTACATTTGCTGGCTTGGCTGTGTTGTTCGTTGCTGGTACGATAGTTTGGCACTTAGTTTAAATGGTCATTGGTCATTAGTCATTAGTCAATGGTAGTAGTTGGTGGTTGGCTGTTGGTAGTTGTTTGGGGAACAAACAACAAACAACAAACAACAAACAACAAACAACAAACCACAAGCAAAGGACTAATAACTGATGACAAATAACAAAATAACTATAGATAACCACCCATGACAATGGGAAAACGAACTCAAGCCACTGCACTAGAAGTTAGATTGCTGCGCGAAGGCATTATTGAATCAAGGCATATAGTCCAAGCCGTCGTAAGTGATGAACGAGGACGGGTGCTGTCGGTTGCAGGCAATGCTGAAACTGCCACCTTTGTCCGTTCAGCACTCAAACCATTTCAGGCTCTTGCTGTTACTAGCACTGGGACTTTGGAGCGGTATGAGCTTAGCGATCGCGACTTAGCAATTATCACTAGTTCTCATAAAGGCACAATCCAGCATGTGCGACAGGCCTTTAATATCCTTTGGCGAGCCGATGTTGATCCTTCCGCACTCCAATGTCCAATTCCTGAAGGCAAGCGCAGTCCCCTAGAATACAATTGTTCTGGTAAACACGCCGGAATGCTAGCTGTTTGTCAGCAATGCAATTGGTCTTTGAATAATTACTTGCAGCGCAAACACCCCGTACAGCAACTGATCATAACTAAGGTAGCTGAATTGCTGAAAATGCCAGCCGAGGAATTTATCAGCGCTCACGATGACTGTGGCGCACCTACTTACTTAATGCAACTCGCGCAAATGGCGTATTTGTATGCTCAGCTAGCTTCTCGCAGTAATTTGGACATGGAGCGAATTGTCAGGGCTATGACTCATCACCCTGTTATGGTAGCAGGAGAAGGAGAATTTGATACCGAACTGATGCGTTTAACTCCGGGAGAACTGGTAAGTAAATCTGGAGCCGAAGGAGTACAGTGCATTGGCAGACTTGGTGAAGGTATGGGACTGGCAATTAAAGTCATAGATGGAGCGAAGCGGGCAAAATATGCTGCTGCGATTTACTTGCTCCAGCAGATGGGCTGGATGAGTCCCAGTGTTGCCGAAGCCTTGTCAGAAAAGTTTATGAGCTTGGGTAAATACAAACGTTTAGAAGTAATTGGAGAATTATCACTTTTGTAGTTGCAAATTTTCTGGCTTTGCTGTTATACTGTAAAAGACAACGCGGGATAGAGCAGCCTGGTAGCTCGTCGGGCTCATAACCCGAAGGTCGATGGTTCAAATCCATCTCCCGCCACCAAATATAACTAAAGTAAATCCCTGCACTCAGCAAAGATTGCAGGGATTTCTATTTAATTAGATTGATAAGTCCTCAGGCTCACGCCTGGGGCTTATACGACAATACGCTTGGTGATAAGATAATTTACCCATCTATAAAAATTTGTAGAGACGTTGCAATGCAACGTCTCTACACCTAGAGAACTAGCACAGACAACCCTTAACTGAACGGTATTGGCTTATACGAACAAAGCCTGCCTACGCAGGCTTTGCCTGTATAGTGTGTTTTAGAGAACTCGTATCAGCTTTAACCTGCTTGTAATACCTTTTTACGTTGCCGCAAACCAAAGATACCAGCTACTGCCAAAACACCTAAACCTACGGTGGTTCCTGCTTCCGGTACTGCTTTTGAAGTACTCACTCCTGATAAACTGACACCATCACCACTTGCCTGGAACTTAGGAGTATAACCACTACCCAACTGCACCACAAAAGACTGCACGTTGGTCAGTGTCAACCTTTGGATACTGTTATTTGCATTTTTTGCATATGGTTGCAACATCTTATCGGTAACTTGCTGCCCATTGATTTCTAAGATGCCAGTGCCTATATCTTCAATGTCAAATAAATCTAGCGTGATTTCTTCATATTTTTTATCGAATTCAAACAGGAAGCGACCAACTTCTAATTGACCTTGTTCAGGCAAAGCACCATCTTCTTTGAGCGCTACAGGGCGCAACCAAAATTGATTAAGTGCTGTGTTAGTACCTGCATCTTGTGTCCCAAATTTAATGTTCAAACTTTGTCCTTGGTAAGTGTTATTAGTGCTTCTGTTATCGACAAACAAATGACTTAGCCCATATTTTGGTGTTTTATCATCAAAGTCAAATTCTAAACTTGTGACTTTGTAACCCAATGAAGTTGTATCGATACATTTACTTGGATCAAGACATCCGAGATTTGTCTTGATTTCACCTTCGGTCGTAGGAATAATAGAAGCAGCATGAGCAGCAGGCATACCAGCAGCTAAACCTAAGCCCAAAACTGTTCCTGTAATTGTTGCTAAAAATTTCAGTTGACGCATAATTCCCCTTCTGCAAACTTTGATTGCTGAAATAGCCAAAAAAAAGACTTCTATCGTTGATGCATCTCTAAGCTAATAGATAGTTTTCTGAATTTGGTAGTCTAAAACAGCATAATTTATGCAATCTTTATTTACATAGAAAAAAATAATTTTTATCCGCGAAAACCCGATATTTATACGTGTTTATAACGATTACCTCAAACTAATTATTGAAGTTTGAATTCAGCAAAATCTGATTGCGATCAGATATGGAATACCACATATTTTTAAGTAAAGTTCGTGGTATTTACGTATATGCACTACTTATTTAAATATTTCACATAAAAAAATTGAGTAGAGTGGAGTTTCTAACTGCTGGAATTAGTAACTCTGTCTACTCAATTAAATTGAAGAGAAGGGGATTTATACTGAATAATGGATGTAGAAGATCTGAGTTTTTATATCATTACATCATTGATACATTTAAAGGTCAGTGATTCACCGTTTTAATTCTAGTGGATTCAGAAGTTCGTAGTAATGACTTTAGTCCTTAAATATTCAATATCTAAAGTGCTTACCACGAACCTGTGAGCTTATTGTTAAGCTGCTGGTACACTTTTTTTACGTTGCCGTAAACCAAACATACCTGCTACAGCTAAAGCCCCTAAGCCAAGGGTTGATGCTGGTTCAGGTACGCTGACTTGCAAATTTACACCATCGCCAGTCTTTTTGAACTTACTATTGGGGCCTGGTTTACCTAGTTGTACTACAAATGAACTTACATTGTTGAGTGTTAAGGATTGGATACCATTATTAGGCCCCGCAGATAGTAGCTGTGTAAACGGGTTTCCATTAACTGCTAAAATGCCGCTGAAATTAGCATCTTCTACATCTAGGAAATCTAGAGTTACTTCAGAAACTGCTTGCTTAAATTGAAATAGGAATTTACCAACTTCTAACTGACCTCCTTCAGCTGGAGTACCATCAGCTAGGTAAGCTACAGGACGTAACCAATATTCATTCAAAGGTGGATTTGTACCTGCATCCAGGGTTTTGAATTTAATTCCAAAACCCCAATCATTTGCAGTGTTTCTGTTATCTACAAACAAACGGCTAAGTCCATATTGTGGGTTCAAACCATCAAAATCATATGCCAAACTTGTCACTGTGTAATCCATTGAAGTCGTATCGAGACAAGTTACGCTACCACCCAAACAAGTAATATTTGTGAGTCCAACTTCCCCTTCCTGCTGGGGAACTAGAGAAATGGCATGTGCAGATGACATAGCAGAAGCAACACCTAATCCAACTGTAAATGCTACTAGTGTTTTTGCTAAAGTAGATAATTTATGCATGACTTCCTTGAGATAAACTACGGATTTTTTCGGGTATTAGATGCAAACTTTGATGTTTGTTTTGTTTTTCAACATATCCGTATGTTATTTCCGTATCCGAGTTTTTGTCATCCCAAAACTAGAACATTTACTGCTTCTTGATGTTGCTGATAAGTTTAGGAAAAACACTTATAGGTATGCGTAATAAATAATACATTTTATAGCTAAAAAGTAACTAAAAAGGTAAAAGTAAAGAGATTATTTATGATATTGCTTGCTTAAATTAAAAATTTGTGTGGATTTATTTATGAAAAATATACATTTAAACAAAGATTTTTAATGAAGATGTATTTTCTCTACAACACACATTCTCGTTGACATTTACATTTCTCGCCTTTTTTGTCACAAAAAAGCGGCTCACGAATTAAGCGATCGCGAACCGCCAGATTTTCGCTTTACCAAGTCAAGATATCCAAATAACCTCGACTAATACTGGAACACCTCATACCAAGTTGCGTTCAGACATAGCAATAGTAATTCGTGCCCTCTCCCCTTCCCCTCTCCCAAATTGGGAGAGGGGTGCCGACAGGCGGGGTGAGGGAAGTACTATCTTTGACTGCAACTTAGTATCAGTAGATTTCTCTAGTGCAAGCAATATCAATCCCGGAATATGCTTAGAGGTTGTTTAAAGATTTTTTTGCTTCGGTTGCAACGGCCTCTACTTCATCATTCACCAAAGTTTCTAGTATTGTTTTGGCTTCTGCACCTCCTAGGCGATTTAGAGCTTGCACAACTCTATAGCGGATTTGCCAATCTGGATTGGTGGCATAGGGAGTTAACAGCGGAATTGCTTGTGTATCTCCTAGATCTCCAAAAGAACTAATGGCAGCAGTTTTTACTAACTCATTGTCTGAGGAAAGTGCCTGTCTCAGTAAGTCAAAAGAACGCGGATCGCCCAACTCTCCCAAGGTAGCAATGATACTGAATTGGACTATCCATTCGTTGCTTGTTTGGTAAAGGTTTTGTAAATCTTCAAAAGCTGCGCTTAGTTTCAAAGCACCCAAACAGTCTGCTGCTGCTGCTTGCACGTCTGGTTCCGGATCGTTAAGCAAGCGATCGCGCAATATACTCAACGATAAATCTAAATTTTGTCCGCCCAATGTATCCAACTGACTTACAGCTGAGTAGCGTACGCGGGAATTGCTGTCATTAATGGCATTTTGAATTAACTCAAAACCAATCGTTGGTTCCAGTTCGCGGATTTGATTCACTGCTCGTAAGCGATCGCCTAAATCCTCGGAAATCAGCAATTGCTTCACAGATTCAGGATTAACACTCATTTATTTATCTCACTTTTTAAAGGTATTTTGTTGGTAGTTGGTGGTTGGTAGTTGGTTGGTAGTTATTCTAAACGCCAAACAACCAACAACAAACAACAACCAACCAATTATTAATCTTGACTTGCTGCCATTGCTCGAATAACATCACCACGGGTGAGAATACCAATGACTTGACCCTCGCTGTCAAGTACTGGTAAGCGATGAACGTTGCGATCGTTCATGATTTTGGCGGCTTCTCTTAAGGGTTTGTCAGGAGAAATGGTAATGGGGTTTTTACTCATGACTTCCCCAACGGTTTGCCCGAGTGCTTTGTGCAGATCGCGTTCGTATGTAGCAGGATTTTTCAAATAGATCACGCTATCAAGAAACATGATATATGCCGGAGGCGTAACACCAGTTTCTTGCCACATCAAGTCAGTTTCTGAGATAATGCCTACCAACTTACCGGCGTTATCTACAACAGGTAGCCCACTGATGCGTCTTTCTGCCAAAGTTTGGATAGCTTCCTTCAGAGGAGTTTCAGGTCGGACAACAATCGGGTCACGACTCATTACGTCGGCAACGGTTTTTGGCATTTGTTTTGCTGATACCTTTTATCAACCACTCTGGGATTATTGTAGAAAATTGCTGGTCTTCACCAGAATGGTTTAATACATCGTTACTCTTGTTCTTTGTCATTTGCGATCGCAAAAGCTAAATGACTTAGCGTCCAAACTCTGTTTAGTCAAACACTTGCAACCAATCTACTTAATTCTTTAATTCTCTGGCTTGAATCACTGGTTGCAATCCCACATAAGTATACTCAGAGATATATAAGCTTTTTAATCCTGACCATCATAATACCAGGTGGGCATAATGCAAGCTATCTCTATTGACAAGCCCAATCTTCCCCAACCTCCGACCTTTACCGAACCTGAAGAAGAACGCCTGCATCGCAAGCAGCGCCTAGCAGCAGCATTCCGCCTGTTTTCTCGCTTTGGGTTTGATGAAGGTATTGCAGGTCATATCACGGCCCGCGATCCAGAACACCTAGATTGCTTCTGGGTGAACCCCTTCGGAATGCACTTTGGTTTAATTCGGGTCAGCGACTTGATTTTAGTGAACCAGCACGGTGATGTCATAGAAGGCGATCGCCCAGTCAACCAAGCAGCTTTTGCCATTCATTCCCAAGTCCATGCAGCCCGTCCCGATGTGGTAGCAGCAGCTCACGCTCATTCACTCTATGGTAAAAGTTGGTCTAGTCTAGGTCGCCAGCTCGATCCCCTCACCCAAGACGCCTGTGCTTTCTATGAAGACCACAGCCTATTTGATGACTATACGGGGGTAGTTCTGGAACCAGAAGAGGGTAGACGCATTGCCCAAACTTTAGGCAACAATAAAGCAGTCATTCTCAAAAACCACGGCTTGCTCACCGTTGGTCACTCAGTTGATGAGGCAGCATGGTGGTTCATCACAATGGAACGCACCTGTCAAGCCCAGTTACTAGCAGAGGCAGCTGGTAAACCTCAGCTCATTAAACATGAAAATGCAAGTCTGGCAAACACTCAAGTAGGTTCCCATTATATGGGTTGGTTTAGTTTTCAACCTTTATACGAAATGATTGTGCGGCAAGAACCGGATTTGTTGGAGTAAGCGTCGACTGTTTTTATTTGCGTTTGAGCACTGTTAGTGCTTCAAAAGCTCCGAATGCCAAGATTGCTGATGTTGCCAAGGTTTGGGTAGAGACTGAGTATCCAGCGCTGAGAGTGCTGATTCTGCTATGACACTGTGAACTAGTGTTGTGGGATGCACGCCGTCCCAGAATAAGTAATCGTTTGGGTTAGGACATACGCTAAAATTACCCTGTGCTATGTCATTCAAGGTGCCTACTAGACAAGCATTGGTGACATTGGTCAAACCAAACTCGCTAGGAGTAGCTTGCACACGATTAAATAGGGAATTAATATCAATAGGGATGATATTAACACCAGGGATTGAGCTAAGCTTACCCAAAGCTGCTGCCAATAATTTGTTATGTTTTTGGCTTAAAGCAGTTAGTTGACTGGAATTTTCTTGACCTGATGTGAAAGGAATCTTGCCTAAATCTGGTAAGTTAGCCACCATGATATTTTTAGCACCAGCTATAGCAAGTAATGCTACTGAGGTTGATAAATTAGCGATTGGTTTGCTAACGTCGGTAACATTACCAAATATATAATCATTTCCACCTCCCCAGACGATATAAAGTGCCTCTGGGTCAGCCTGCTGATTGTTTTCTCTCAAAGATTGCATAAATAAGCCGACTTGCCCCAGTACTCCTGGTAATTGTGCTTCAGGAAATAAGGTATTACTCAAGCCAGAACTAGATCCACCAAAGGCATAATTAATACCATCAGTAGGAGTATTATCTTGTAAATCAGTAACTAAAGTTGGCGTTAACCCTAGTTTGTCGCCAATATATTCCACCCATACCTTTCCATTAGACAAACGCCCTTCAAAATAGGGTGGGCTAGTTGGTATTTGGGATTGTGTAGCGTTGTAGAGATTGCCAGCATCGGAAAGACTATCGCCAAATACGTAAATTTTACTAATATTTGTAGCCCAAGATTTCAGTGGCGACATCAAAGATACAAGAAAAAATCCTACCGCGACAAGTTTTTTTTTCATGCAGAATATACCCCTGCTGTTTTGGTTGTTCTCAAGGAAAATTAGGTATTTTGCAGGCGGAGCAACTTAGATATTTTTGCTATTTCAAAACAAGCTTGGCGAAGATTTTTTACGCGATTAATCGCAAAACCACTGGTAAGTGTATCATGATAAAATCAAGTAAAATTTCAGTCAAAGTATATCTTTATCAATTTTTTATAAAAAACCAATTAGTTACAAATAAACTGTAAAGCTTTAATATTAAAAATTTGTAGAGTGGGCAATGCCAACTCTAATGCAGTGAAAGGGACTGGGGATTGGGGATTGGGAATTGGGGAGAAAACCTATGCCCTTTGCCCGATACCCGATGCCCCCAGTAACCAGTAAGGTTTCATATTTAAAGGAAATTCGTATTACTGCGATCGCGTTAACTTTAAGGCATCAGTTGCTGATATTCCCTCGCCTTGAGAACCGAAGTACCACAACACCGCAGCAGCTTCAGCCCGAGTCACTGGTTTTTTTGGCTGGAAAAGCGTTGTATAGCCAAACACCCGACGAATATTCGATTGTTCTCCATTCTGGAAATCTGCTAATACAGCTCGTAACGCTTTAGGGTCAATTTTCCCTACATCTTGAAAGCCCCAGGTTTGTTTAACTGCATCTATGTTGGCAGCAGGCAAAGCTTGGCGGGTATCCAGAGGTACTTTCCACAGCAGCAATTGCTCTCGTGTCACTGGCGCATCGGGACGAAACAAAACTTGTGTGGAATCACCAGACAAAGAACTGGGAATTAATCCTGCTTCAGCTAATCCCTGAATGGCTGAAAAATCGGGATCTGTTTTCGATACATCCTGGAAAGCTGGTTGAGAACTTTCCGATCCCAAGCGGATCTGCTTAGATGGACTGTTGGCATGCATAGCATTATTGGCAGCCACTAGCCAACGAGCATATTCCCGCCGAGTAATATTTTTATTGGGTTCAAACTGGCTGGTTGTGGTACTAGGATTGCTCTTATTAGCACTTGGTTCTACAGATAAAACACCCAATGCAGCCACATCTTGGATGTATTTCTGCAATTCTTGCGGTGCTTTATTCAAGTCGTTAAATTCCTGCGCTTCAGATACGGCTGTAGCGTTATTGGTATTAGATGTCGGATTTGGCTGTGTAGAACTATTGGTATTAGACGTGTCGCTTGGCTGTGTTGTCTCCTGTTGTGGTTGCACAGGCCCAACAAACTGCGAATCGCCTGGTTGAGGAGCAGTATCGTTATTGTTAGTAATTTGGGTACTAGGTGTTGGGCTAGCTTGTGCTGTGGTTGTAGTGTTTGGTTGGTATTCAATTTGTAATTCGGTAGCCGTCTGTGGCTGATTGGGTGAGGCGTTGGTAACTGATTTAGGTTGAATAGAAACCTTCACCTGTAAATCATTGCGTTGCGCTTCAAAAGTGCCTGCTTGATCGTCTGTTGGCTGTTGAGAAATCTGCCAGTTATTTGCTTGAAACTGGCTGCGATAGAAACTAGCTATAAAATTACTGGGGTCAGAACTCAGCCAGCGAGTTGATACTCTGTTGTCTGAATGACTGGCAGGAGTAACTTCCTGTAGTTGAGCGTTGTTATATATTGGAATATCTTTAGGAAAATCAGCTGGCAACTGAACAGTCGGCTGGCTTGGTTCGTTTTGATTTTGGCGATCGCTATTAGGAGTCTGATTGGCACCAAAAATCACCGGGTTGTCTTTTAGCCTAGAATCTGCTGCCAAAGACTGCTCAAGGTTTTTGCCAATATCACTATTGGCACAGGCTGTTAGGGAGGTGAGCAAAACAGCCAAACTAATAAAGATAGCTGAACGTTGAAAGTACAGCACGGTAAATCAAAAAAAATTGAGTGTCAATTCCTACGCTAGCGCAGACAGTCATCTAAAGGTGAAGTATGAAAATAAAATACGGGCTTAGCCTTTAGCCTCTAGTAACTCGATTTCTTGCAACGATTGCCAACCGGGATACCACTGGGAACGGTCTTGCAATAATTTGGCGTTGATCCAAAAGCGCACATTGGGGTCGCAGGAAGCAACCATTTCGGCGTATACCCACTTACCTTGATTTTTACGGTTGACAACCTGGAAGTGTCGCCAGCCATCTACTTTTTGTTGTGCAGTCCACTTAGAACCAACGAGGTAAGGAAATTTTTGTTTTTTGGTCATTGGTCATTCGTCATTGGATTTGTAGTTAAAGTCTTATCTGAAATTAGGTTGCTAGAGGTAGAGTTAACCAAAAAGTGACCCCGCACTTACGGTTACTGTTGACACCAATTTCACCGCCGTGTGCTTGAATAATTTGCTGACAAAGATACATTTTTAAGCCGATGCATGTAGAAAAACGGGCTTGAGGATCGCGCACTTGTAGCTCAAACAGGCGATCGCACTCCAGCTTGCTCATGGGAGTACCATTGTGTTGAATGGTACAACGAATCATATCTGCTTCCACTTTGGCAGAGAGTTTCAGGTTTAACCCTGGTGGGTTGTTTTGCAAAACATGAGTAAATAAATTTACAAAGACTTTATGTAACTTTGCTGCATCGGCGAATACTAACGGTAAATCTTCAGGAACCAATATCTTCAGTTGAGCTTGATTTTGCACTAGCATTGGTTCCACTTCTTTAAAAATTGTCTCTAAAAGAGTATTAAATTTGACTACTTCTCGATGAAGGATAATTCCCTCTACTTCGCTCGAATGAATTTCTAGTAATGAGTCAATCATCAGTAACTGACGATCGTTTCCTTGAATCATACGCTCGATAATTGAGCGAGGAACGGAAAGAAAAGAGGGGGAGATGGGGAAGGGGGGACCCCCACTTTGTGGGGATAAGGGGCAATGGGGAGATGGGGAAGACAAGGGAGAGTTATCCTTATGTCCTAGTCCCTCACTTTTAAGCATATTCTGTAGCACCATTAAGTTACCAATCACTGCAGTTCGCAAATCGTGGGAAATGGTGTGTAAAACTACATCTTTTACTCGGTTAATTTCTTGCAGTTCTTGCATTTTCTGCTGTAACTGCGCGGTACGTTCTTCTACTTGGCGTTCTAAATTCGTGTTTAATTGTTCTAATTCTTGGTAGAGTTGCGCTTGCTGGATGGCAATAGCTAGCTGTTCTGACATTTGTTGGAGTAAATCAATTTCCATTTGTTGCCAATGACGCGGTTCGCTGCAAGAATTGACAATTAATGCTCCAAACAATTCTTTGCCCAGCATAATTGGTACAGCTAAGCTAGCTCTGGTCTGAAATTGTTGATAGAGCGCTGCTAGTTTGGGAAATACTGTCATCTGGGTGATATCTTCAACTAAACGCACTCTGTTAGTTACAAGCTGTGTTTTCAATTCTTGCAAAAGAGTGCGATCGCAGATCTTCGACTCCAATACTGATGGGTATTTTGGGTCTACAGATTCGGCAATAATTCTGCATAAGGTATGGGTATCATTCACAGCAACAAATACCCTATCTACTTGCAAAAATTGCCGAACTTCGTTTACAGTAGTTTGCAAAATTTGGTTGAGGTTGAGTGACTGCCGAATTCGCACTAGCGTTTCTGCCAACAAGCGATCGCGCTGGGAAGACAGGTGCAGTAATTTCTCTGCTTGCTTGCGTTCGGTGATGTCGTGACTAACTGCTAACAGGCACGGAGTACCATCTAAATCTATAACTTCTGCTGAAAGTTGTACTAAAATCACCTCGCCAGATTTCTTACGAAATTCAAGCTCATAGTTGCGAATAGCTCCTTCAAGTTCTAACTTCTGCAATAATTTGGCGCGATCGCTCTCGTTTACCCAAATATTCAACTCAAACGCAGTCCGGCCAATAGCTTCTGAGCGTTCGTAACCCGTGAGTTGTACAAAACTGTCGTTTACTTCTATGTAGCGTCCTTCTTTGAGTGTGCTGATCGTGATGGGATCGGGACTACAACGAAAAGCTTTAGAAAACTTTTGAGCGAGATGTTGCACCGCAGCTTCTGATTGTTTACGTTCGGTAATGTCTCGGACAATTGCTAATACTTCGTCTTCACCGCTTTTTACCAACCGCGCCTCATAATCTCGCATTCCTGAAGGCGTTGGCAATTGGTATTCGCAAGTTTGTAAAGTGTTAGCATCCAGAGTTTTAGCGATCGCCTCTTGGTTAATACAAGCTACATCTGGGGGCAGTATATCTCGCAAACTTTTACCCACAATATCTTCTAATGCACCTTCACCTTTAAAATCTAAGTATTCACCATCACGGCTAATGCGAAACATCATATCGGGAATAGCATGTAAAATTGCTTTATATCGCGCCTCACTCTGACGCAATTTTTCCTCCGCCAGCTTCCGGTCTGTAATATCCATCAGCAACCCATCCCAAACCATGTCACCGTTAGCTTGTTTGTCTGGACGAGAAGCAGCCTGCACCCATTTGAGTTTACCACTAGGGGTGATGATGCGACCTTCCCAATGCCAAGGTTCGAGTGTGGCACACGAATTAGCAACAGATTCTGCAAAGGCTTTCGTATCTTCTGGATGAATAAGTTTATAGAGTACCTGAAAATCTTTTTGCACAACTTCTGGTTCTAATTCATACAGTTCTCTACAGCCAGAACTGGCATAAAGCACGCTCTGAGAACCATCTTGCCGCTGTAAAAATTGAAAAATCATCCCAGGAATGTTGGCAGCAATTTTTTCGAGCAGTGACAATTCTTGTTGTTGAAAATCAGATGTATGCAGTGCTTTCACAATTTCATTCACTCTTTAATTCTTATATATAAAAAAAAGTAACTGATAGGTAGCAACAAATAATAAATAGACTTTTTACAAAATTTTAAGTAGAGGTAAGGGTTAAAATTTAAATATCTTCCACTTTTAGGGTAGATTCTGCCGGGTGCAGCCGTATTCACCCAGTTGGGTGAATCAATTGTATGAAGATAATTTCACAATAAATAGATGTGCGCGATCATCAACTCCATCGTTACGAAATTTCCGGCGTTGCTACAATTCAATTGCATTTATTGATGCAGCATCAAGAGCTAACTTCAGATAGACGTACAAGGGCACAGCAATATCTACCATTTGACAAGTGTTTTCTCTGTATTCCTATGTCTTTTGTGCCTAAGTTAGATTATCACCGCAAAGAAATTCTCCGTGGTGTTCTTGCCGTGTCTATCATCATTGTCGGCATTACCCATTTTCTTAGACCGGATCAATACGCCCGCATTGTACCGCCACCATTTCCACCGTTGGCATCTGTTTATATTAGTGGGTTATTTGAGATTCTGGGTGGCATTGGTTTAATGATTCCATTTGTCAGTGTGGCAGCAGCATGGGGGCTAATTGCCTTATTTATTGCTGTGTTTCCTGCCAACATTTACATGACTTTGCACAACATCAAGATTGAGGGAATTCCGCACAATCAATTGCTTTATTGGGTAAGACTGCCCTTCCAAGCGGTATTCATTGCCTGGGCATACTGGTATACTCGCAAACCAGAGACACAACTAGGAGCATCGGAAGTCGTTAAAAATGTAGAAAATTCATTCCCCAAAAGCGATACTCCTTACAGCCAATCCTGAGAAAATTATGGCGACAACCGGAGGGCGATCGCCTCCTAATTGCGATCACAGACAAATAATATAGTTTGTTTCTGGAAACGCAAGCAGTCCAGCTGTAGATATTAGTTAGAGACCAATGCAACTTAATTGAGGAGTAAAAGATAAAAAACACTGCAAAAGGGACTGGGGATTGGGGATTGGGTTTTCACGAGTAAAGAGTACCCAGTAAGGCGAGCGGTGTTCCGAGCGCCGCTAACATAAAGGTATAGCGGGGGACTCACGTGCATCGCCCAGTTGAATTTTATTTGTTGCTTACTGGTCTAGAAACTGAAGAATCACGGGCGTTGCTGAATTTAAGGTATGAATTTTGTAGAAGCAATTCATGAATTGCTTTTACAGTGAGAAATTGTAAATCTGATGTTAACAATTTCATACTTTCAATCAGCAACGCCGAATCACGGCTATCTAATTTGTATAAACATTAGTCTATGCATATATTCTTTAGGAATCTTTTTGCTTGCGTGCTGGTTGCTACCTTAGTCGGCTGTGCTGCTCAACAGAACGAGCAAGTGCAACAAACACGCACTGAGCAGTACAATTCAGGCGGGCAGCGCCAGTGTTCGCGTGTTGAGGTGCGCCAGGAGAATGGCAAAACCGAAGTCAAGCGCTCAACTGAGTGTTAATAGTAAGCCCGAATTTTTACCCACTGGCAAACTTGGTTCGTTGGAAAGATAAGCCCGTTGCTCTATCTATCGTCCAAGGTTGGTTGGTTGGCCTAACTCACTTCACGGTTGGCTACATCCTAACCTATGCAGCATTCCTCATTGCCGCAAATGCTGGAAAATTTGGCTAAATTCGGCTGAGATGTTTAATATCCTCTGACGATTGCATTGCCATCATCCTCTTATATCCTGACAAGATATAAGGGGATTTCTGTGTTTTATATAATTGTTTGCATCTTGCACACCTATGCAACAGCCCAGAGGCAGAGCCTTCAATAAGTTTGAAGAGAAAGATTTTTGAATAATAGCTAATTTTCTTAATTACTGTTAACTATTGACAAGAAAGTATTAAAATTTTTAACTTATTTTGACTAATACGCCTTTAGCTAAAAATAGATTTTGGATATTTAAATTTACTAAATTATTTAATATATATTTCTCTCTTGAGTGAGAAGTTTAGCAGATTAATATTAATTAATTTATTTGTTGTAAAGCTAACTGGAATTTATGATTTTGGAAATTGAAATTCCAAAACCAAACCGATGTATTTCATTTGGTAAAGAATATACCAAAAACGAAAATATTTTCGGTTATTCACCCTAGTTTTGCCTAACTTATTAACTTGTTTTGGAGAATGAACCATGCAAAAGTCAAGTAACCAACGAAGCTATTTCCTTCGGTATCTTTCTCTCGCACCAGTCCTTGCTGTTTTAGCGGTATCAATTGCCTTTTCTACCTGGGCTTTGTTTAACTTTGTTTTTCCTGACCTTCTCTTCCACCCGATGCCATAGAGGGTTGTATTAGTTCATCACTTAATGAACTCTGTAATATCCCCGACTTATGGTGAGAAGTCGGGGATCTATCTTTTTAATTTATTGATATAGAGTAATTAATCTATTTCTCTCAAAATTATATGTTTTTTAGCATCCAAACAAATTTTTCCTTGTTGTTTTAACTTGCACAACAATCGTGTAATGGTTACGCGGGTAGTGCAGCAGGCGCTAGCAAAATCTTCGTGAGTGAGGCGAATTGAAAGGCGAGTTCCCTGGGCAACTGTTTCGCCAATTTCCTGTTTCAGGAGCCGCAAAAAATAATATAAACGGTCTTGTACTCGTCGGAAACCAGTGATGGCTAAAAAAGATTCTGTTTGCCGCAGCCGTTGATTTATCTTTGGTAAAAGGGCATGGCTCAATAGCGGGGAAGTTGTTATTTCTGATAGATGAATTGATACTAATTCGACTTCTGATAATGCTGTGGCTTGATAAGCGTGTAAGGAAGTCATGTAAGAGCCAAAAACCATTCCTTGAGCTGCCAACCCTACTAGTACCTCTTCACTGGTTTCACAAAGCGTAGACAGTTTTACTAAACCCTGGCGAACATACCAAATCGTTTGTGGATTGAGAGGGATAATTTCTCCTTTAGAATATTTATGCACTTGGCGACTGTCGCCGAAGTAGCTGTCTTTTTGAATCTGTACTAATTCTGCTCGTCTGCTTTCAGTAATGCCTCGCAACAACCAGCGCAATGATTGAGGCTTACCTTGATTGTCGTAGGTAACTGCCACCGTTAATGCTGCATCAAAGAACTCGCCACCGCGCCTTTGCAAGCCGATCGCTAACTCTTGGCTTCTACCGTGTTGACTTAATTGGCTGAGGAAATTGCGAAAGCACTGACGTTCTTCTAAGGCAATGAAATTAATTATTGGTTTGCCCAGCAGAAAGTGCTTTTCAATGTTGAGTAACTTAGCAGCCTTACGGTTAGCTAGTTGGATTTTGCCTTGTGCATCAGTCACTAAATAGGCGTCTGGTGCTTCCTCAAATAATTCCTCGTAGCGTTGATACTCCGCTTCTAAAATTTCTTGTGTTTGTTCTAGTTGCTCATTCTGCTGGTACAGTTCCTCTATTGCATGGTGTACTGTTTGCGAGGCATGACCAAGTTCCATGAGAAACTGTGGTACTGCATTTGACTTCACAGGCATGGCGATCGCATTTTCATATAAATTAGCGATACGCTTGTCCATTGCCTGCGTTTTCTGAGCAAATTTGTCTATTTTTGTCTTATCAATATCCACGTTTAAATTTCTACTACTTGCTTGCAGAGATTGAACAAAAAACCTGGCTGCTTAGTCGTAAGAAAGACACAACGAGTTTCAGAGACAAATCTACTTTACCAATGTCTTTAATAGTTGTAAGGCTCCCTAAGTTGCCAAGTCACATAATTAACTTGTTAACAATGAAACTCATGGCTATCTAGATGCACAAAAAAGTATCTAGACAGCCTTCTAGATGGAAGGTTAGCATCTTGTAAGCAGACATTACTTCTATCTTCAGTGGGAGGATTTTTAGTACTCAGTGAAATCCGAATGTAATGGACGCTGACCAAACTTTTGCTCTTTACAATACTTGCGTTGCCACAACTCCTAAGCTATTGTGCATTTAATTTACACAAATTGGGCGGGCTGTCCAACCCATAAGAGTTTCATCTAAATATGGTGTGCAAATTATAGAATTTTCAGCTTAATACTGCCGCTCCAAGGTGAAAAGTTTACTTCATTTTACGTTGGATGAGTTTGTAAAGTAAGTATAAAAACTTAGTTGTGTGCGATCGCTAAAATCTCCCTCAACACGATCAAAATAAATATATCTATACCAAAGGGAGGCGAACAGGTCGAAACACTGTCACACTCAATATTTGTGGCGGCGTATTTGGCGTTATTTTCCCCGGCAAGTTTAGGTTTATTGGTAGCGATCGCCCTCAAAGTGAATATTGAAGCTAACAAAGCAATACCCTTCCCATGTGAGAAGAAGTGTTGCTTGAGAATTTTGTATTCATGAACACAACTCTATTTAACATTAGCCTATTACTTAATGAAGAGGAACTCTGATAAGCAACAGTGTTACCTGTGGAAAAAACCAAGTTAATAGAGGAGGAGCAGTAGTATGAGAATACGCTACTTTGCTCTAGTTGTGGGAATCTTCTTTTTGCTTGTTGGAATACTAGGATTTGTACCAGGTTTGCTTTCACTACCTAAAAGTGCGCCTGCAATCCAAGTAAATACTGGATATGGCTACTTATTCGGTATTTTTCCGATCAATTACCTGCATAATGTTGTACATCTAGTAGTTGGCGTTTTAGGTATCGCTGCCTTTTGGAGCTTTAAATTTGCGCGTTTGTATGCACAAGGTTTAGCAATTTTCTATGGATTGCTAGCAGTGATGGGTTTAATTCCAGCAACTAATACAACATTTGGCTTAATCCCAATCTTTGGTAATAATGTTTGGCTTCATGCATTAACAGCACTGATTGCAGCTTACTTTGGGTACTTTGTACAAGTATCTCCAGAAGAAGCTGCGAAAATCGATGCCAAGACAGTATAAAAGGATTAAGCAGATGATTGGGGAAGCTCCACAGGAGGAGAAAGTCAATATGCTGTCTTCAGCTCTTTTAGAGCTGCTTCCCCTAATATCCGATGAGCAGCAGTTGTCGGATGGATACCATCCCAGAACAAAAACTTGTCTGGATTGTCACAGATAGCAAGATTGTTTAGACAAGCACCGGTAACATTTGTGAAACCAAATTTTGCTGGATCTGTCATCGCTTCTCGGTATAGTAAATGAACATCAAGCTCAATAATCTGGGTACGATCATCTAACTTCTCTTTAAGAACATCGAGAAACTTAGTCAAGCCGAGATTATGTGCACTTGTCACAGAACTGAGAATACTGGAATAGGGGCTATTGCGTGTGGCTGGTATGTTCCCTAAATCCGGTAAATTAGCAACCAGGATTTTTTTGGCGCCAGCTTTTGAAAGAGATTGGATTGACTTAGATAAATTTCCGGTTGATAGTGAAGGATTGCTGGCGCCATGAAGATAATCATTCGCACCAGCCCATAAGATATAAAGCCCATTCGGATTAACTTCTCGATGAACCTTTGTAAAATTATCAATTTGCATTAACAAATCTGGTACGCCATTCATACTGTTGCTTCCTGTCGTTGCACCACCATAGGCAAAATTAGTATTTTGCTGGGGGGTTAATGCTAGCCCGGAAGCAAGATATTCGACCCAGATCGGCCCATTAGAAAAACGCCCCTGAAAGTAGGGAGGGCTAGAGGGTTGTATTCCTCCCGTGGCATTAAATACATTACCAACATCTGAGAGGCTGTCGCCAAAGACATAAATCTCATTGATTGTATGAGAATTTTGTAGTGAAGCTGTGAGTGCAACCATAATAAAAGATAAGAAAGCAAGTCCTACTGTAAAAATCTGCTTTTTCACTGTTCTAGTTACTTTTAATGAGAACCAGCCTATTTCTCAATCAAAAGCCCTCCTCCCCATGTGAGAAAGAGGGTTGATGCTGGTTGATAAAATTTAGAAGTTAGAAATCACTTTTTGACGAAGATTTGGTGCTTATTTAAACTTTCAAACTATTTTGGTTTGGCGTGTTAAAGACTATCTTATTGACACTTTTCTAATTTAACAATCCTTTTATGGAACTGAAGGAGGGTTATCCGTACTTTTAATGGCGATCCCACTACTTTTATTAGAAGGATAACACGCTTTTTTTGACGTTTAATGTTCTACAGATTGGGTCTAATTTCTAATTAGTGTGTTTGATAGATTGAAGGTAGAATTGCAGATAAAATTAGAAAAATTTGTGATACGAACACTAGTGAACGAGTTTAACTATTTCTGTGACTAAATCTGTAGGATCTACAGGCTTAGTTAAGTAAGCTTGAAAACCATATTTGAGAGCAAAGCCGCTCTCTTCTTGCGCGTCTATAGCCGTTACAGCAATAGCTGGAATTTTTCTCAGCGGCTCGTGAAAATTTCTGACTTTGCTAATTAAAGAATACCCGTCAACTTCTGGCATAGCGATATCAACAATCAAAAGATGCGGTTCCAGTTGTTTTATTAGCTCTAAAGCTTCTAGGGCTGATGCTGCTGTTATCACTTGAACACCATAACCTTCAAGAAGAAAGCTAGTTAAGACACAGTTATCAATATCGTCATCAACTACAAGTATTTGCAACCCATCCAAAGGCTGAAAATCCTTTCTATCACTATTAAGATGATGATTTTCAGGAGTATTTGATACCATAATATCGCCTCCTATTTGCTGATTCAATTAGGGGGAAGTCCTGCTAGGGGCTAGGTGGGAACTAGCTATCTAGTGGGCACTTGAATTTATTAGTTATTAAATCAAGTTTCTCTAGCCTTAGTCTTATTCCCTAGGAAATAAATACCCGTCCAGATAGATTGCATGATGAGATTAATTGCGTTTAATGAGGTTAGAAATTGCTCTGAGCAATTCCTCTGGTGATACAGGTTTAGCGATGTGCATCTGAAACCCTGCTCTAAGTGCCTGCTGCTGATTAATCTCACCTGCATAAGCAGTCAGGGCGATCGCCGGAATCTGTTGTTTCCCTTGTTCAGCTTCTATTGTTCGCACCTGTCGCATTAACATATAGCCGTCCATCTCGGGCATACCAATATCACTGAGCAACACATCTGGCTTTGCGAGTGTCAGTGCTTGTAATGCTTCCCATGCCGATGCTACTGCGGTTACGTTCGCTCCCAACTGCTCAAGTGCAAAAGCGAAAAAGTCACGGGTGTCTGCATCATCATCTACAATCAGAATTTGTACGCCCAATAGAGGTAGAGAAACAGGAGCGGCTGTAGAGGGAGCGGCGTTTATTTCTTCTGTACTTGTTAGACCTTCCTTGATCAGCGGTAGCTTAACTGCAAAAGTTGCTCCTTGCCCCTCGCCTGGACTTTCTGCCCAAACCGTTCCGCCATGCATCTCGACCAAATGACGAACGATCGCTAAGCCTAACCCCAACCCACCAAACTTTCTAGTAGTCGTACTGTCAGCCTGACGAAAATACTCAAATACATGGGGCAAAAAGTCAGCTTTTATACCCTTACCTGTATCGCTTACCGCGATCTGAGCTTGGGAGTCGATGCACTCCAATCGAACATTTACTTTTCCTCCTGGGGGTGTGAACTTAACGGCATTTGATAGGAGGTTCCAGACAACCTGCTGTAGGCGGGCTGCATCACCCAAAACCCCACCCACATCTGGATCGAGCATCGTCTGAATACGAATAGTTTTAGCCTCCGCAGCCAAACGCACCGTCTCCATAGCTGCCTCAATGGTGGTGACTAAATTGACAGGAGCCATGTTGAGGCTGAGTTTACCTTGCAAAATGCGAGAAACATCTAGCAAGTCTTCAATCAGTTGGGCTTGTAAGCGAGCATTGCGCTCGATCGTTTCAAGTGCTTTTTTCAGCAATGTCTCATCAATTTTACGACTCTGCAATAGTTTTGCCCAACCCAAAATCGGATTCAGTGGCGATCGCAACTCGTGAGACAGAACCGCCAAAAACTCATCTTTAATACGGTTGGCAGTTTCCGCTTCCTCTCGTGCGGTTCGTTCTCGTTCTAATAATTGCTCTCGTATTTGTTCTGCCTGTTTGCGATCGGTGATATCAAAAGCAACGCCGATCATGCGTGTAGGCCTACCCTCTGGGTTGTATTGGGCACGACCAATCGAGCGTATCCAACGCACCGTGCCATCTGCCCATTGACATCGCATCTCTACATCATAATCTTCCCGGTTGGCGATCGCTCGTTCGACTGCGGCATCAATCCGTTCTCGGTCTTCTGGATGCACTGTATTAATAAACACCTGATAATCGACATCGGCATCCGGTGCTACTCCAAATATTGTTTTGCTGCGTTCTGACCAAAAAATTTGTCCGGACGCAATATCATAGTCCCACGTTCCTAATTCAGCACCTTCTAGGGCAAAGCGCAGGCGCTCTTCGCTCTCCTGTAGGGCTTGTTCGGCTCGCTTGCGATCACTGATATCCATTAAGGTGACACCTACACCGAGCACCTGTCCGTCTGGTAAACAGACCGGAAAATAATTCACCAGGCAATACCAATAAACTCCAAGTGGATTGGTTTCACTGCTGACTTCACAATTCAGCACAGGCTCTTTGGTTTGCATGATTTGTTGCAGCATGGGGGCAAATTGTGGTGCCCACTCTGGCAATACATCCCACAGGGTATGTCCCAAATGCACACTTAATGGTAAGCCATTAATGGCTGCGAGTGCTTCATTAATATAGATATAGCGAAGGTCGCGATCCAAAAATGCCATACCGATTGGTGAACTGGCAAGAAAGGCATTGAGTATCGTTTCGCTCCGGCGCAAGGCTAACTCCGCTTGTTTTTGGTCTGTGATGTTTATGGAAGCGCATGTCACTCCCATAATTTCACCATCGGTATCTCGCAACGGCTCAACCGTCAAGTCGTAGTAGTAATCTTGCCCCTGCATAGTCAGCTTGACTTCTTGGCGTGCTCCAACTCCGGTTTCTAGGACACGACGTTTGATTTGGGTTAATGCCGCAGCATCATTACTGGGTAATAAATCCACATCTTGCTTGCCAATCACTTCAGTGGCGTGATACTCTAATGTCGGATTGTATACCCAAGTGTAGCGTAGTTCTCGATCCTGGTTGAATACAGTGACGGGCGAGTTTTTGAGGGCAACGCGCAACCGCTCTTCACTTTGACGCAGAGCTTCTTCCATCTGTCTGCGCTCAGTGATATCACTGAAAGAAATAGCAACCCCATCTGCCAATTTGACCGCCATGTTGCGGAACCAACCCGTGATGCCTTCCGAGTTGTAAAATAGTTCAATATCGTGAGGTTCTCCAGTTTCAACCACTCGGACGTAACGCTCAAATAATTCGCTGTTGGTTTTGTTGCCAGGAAGCACTTGCAACAAGCGTTGACCGACCAGAGCTTCGACGGGTTGCCGGAGAATCTCTGCGGCTTTGGGATTGACATAAGTCCACTCAAAATCAACAATTTGTCCAGTTTCATCCCGCACGCTTCGCAGAATTGTAAAGGCATCGAGGGAAATTTCCTGGGTAATGCGGAAACGTTCTTCACTGCGCCGTAATGATTCCTCGGCTTGCTTGCGATCGCTAATATCAAACAGCGTTCCCTCGATACTAACAAGATTACCCATTGCATCAAAGTTAACTTTGCCTCGATCCTCGATCCAAACCAGAGCGCCGTTGTCTGGTCGAATCATACGAAACTCGGATTTATAGCTGCTTTTAGCGTTGATTGCCTCTTGCACAGTGGCTTGATGATGCGCTAAATCATCGGGATAAACGAGGAGCCATCCTTGCGAACCTGTGCCCTGCAAGGCATCAGGAGATATTCCCATGACTTCACAGGCTGTTTCTGAGCGAACGATAATATCCGTTTTTGCGTCCCAAGCCCAAGCCACCATGCGACCAGCTTGCAGTGCCGATCGCAGCCGTTCTTCGCTTTGGCGTAGCGCTGATTCCATCCGTTTGCGTTCTGTGAGGTTCACGGCAAAAAACACACCGCTTTCTGGATCGTCTAGGAACGATGCACCGCCCATCAGAATCGGGATACGATGCCCTTGCTTGTGGATGTATTCTTTCTCGTAGGGCGTGCTAAAACCTCTAGCGGCAATTTCAGCCACAGAGCGATCGTCGGCGGGCAAGTGTTCGGGGGGCGTTAATTCGCGCCAGTCGATCAGTCCGGTTTCCAATTCTTGTCGGGTATAACCAATCAGATCGAGGAGAGCATCATTTGCTTCCACAATACCTGAACCTGACCAGATGCCCATAGGCACCATTTTGCACTCGAAAATACGACGAAATCGGGCTTCGCTTTGGCGTAGGGCAGCCTCTGCGTACTTAATTTCGGTAATATCCGGACTACTACCGACATAGCCAAGGAACTCGCCGGAGGCGCTGAACCGAGGCAGAGCATAGGATTCCAGCCACCGATATTGACCATCTGCCCGCATGGCGCGAAACTGTGCCCGGAAGGGCTGACGATTTGCCATTGCAGCCAAAAAAGCAGATACGTAGTCCTCCTCATCATCCGGATGCAGATACGGACACCAACCGAACCCCGTCACCTCCTCCAGGGTCTTGCCAAAAAACTCTAGGTATGCGTTGTTAACGAACTCGCAGCCACCATCAGCACCGTTGACCCAGATCATTACAGGGGCGCTGTCAGCAAGTACCCGAAACCGTTCCTCACTCTCGCGCAGTGCTTCTTCAGTTCGTTTGTAATCGGTGATATCTTGGGCAACGCCAACAACTTGGTAAATTTGCCCCGCTTGATCTCGAATGGCAAAGCCGCGATCGTGAATCCAACGGATTGAACCATCGGGACGGACAATTCGGTATTCGTTGTCTACAAAGTCTTTGTGCTGACAGGTTGAAGCGACGGCTTGGACTCGCTCTCGATCTTCAGGATGAATTGTTTCGAGCCAAGTTGCGTAGTCGCGGTAGAGTTCGTCACGGGAACGCCCCCAAATCTGCTCATATGCAGGACTGACATAAAGAATCTGAGGTACGCGAAAATCAGTAACCCAGAAGACATCTTCAATCGTTTCTGCCATCAAACGAAAACGAGCTTCACTCTCACGCAATGCCGCTTCTGTTCGCTTGCGCTCCATAAACTGACCGATCTGAGTGCCGATCGCCAACATCATCTGGAGCAAATCTTCATCCGGCTCTTGGATGCGATCGCTAAAACACTCTATCACTCCTAAAATCTCGTCACCTAACAGAATTGGAAATCCAAATACGGCGTGTAAACCTCCTCTAGCGGCGGCTGCTGCTCTGGGAAAGTTAGTGTCTTTAGTGAGGTCTGAAATCCAAATTGGTTGACGACTCGACCAGACGCGACCTGGGAGATCGATACCAGAAGCAAAGGTAGTTTGTTGGTTTGTCTCAATGAATTCCCGTGCATCAATACCAGAGGACTGCCAGCTATTCACATAGTGCAGTCGGTTGGTATGGCGATCGATGCTCCAGATCGTGCCCAGTTGCCATTCTAGGCTTTCACACAGGGATTGCAGGATGGCTGGAACTGCGTCTGCAAGGGTGACTGCTTCAGCCAGCACCTGAGTCACAGCATATTGAGCAGTAAGACGGCGTTCTGCCTGTTTGCGCTCTGTAATATCAGCGGTGAAGAGAGAAACGCCTGTTTGAGAAGGATAAACCCGGTTCTCATACCAGCGATTCCAGCCTGGATAGAAAAACTCAAACTGGACAGGCGTTTGTTCGGCTACCGCCCGATGTAGCTCAGTATAAAACAGCGTGCCGACAGCGTCCGGGAAAAACTCCCAAATCGTTTTGCCTAAAAAGTCTTCTTTGCTTCTCCCAGAGGATTCAACTGCCTTAGCATTAACATAGGTGTAGCGCCAGTCGCGATCGAGCACTACAAACACATCACTGATGCTAGACAAAATGGTTTCCAAGTTCGCTTTCGCAGTCTGTGCTTCCAGTCGTAGTGCTTGTTCCTGCGGAGTTGTTTCTGTCACTACCGTAAATACACCACCTACTTCCCCCGTTTCCAAAAAAATAGGGCTGTGGGAGTAGGTGAAGTACGCCTCTTCTGCATAGCCGTGGCGATCCACAAGTAGCAACACGCGATCTGACCCGGTGCCTTGTCCTGTTGCCAATACCTGTTCCAGTTGCGCCCCGATGGTGTCCCAAAGTTCTGGCCAGCCCTCTCGCCCTGGTTTTCCCAATGCATGGGGATGTTTCGAGCCAAGGATGGAGCGCCACGCATCGTTGTAGAGTAAAGTAAATTCCATACCCCACCAGACGATCGTTGGAAAGCGGGTGTTAAGGCAGATGTTGACCGCAGTTCGCAAGCTTTGTGCCCATTGTGAGATTGAACCGAGGGTTGTTTGCGACCAATTGTGCGATCGCGGAGCGTCTCCAAAGGAGTCTCGCATCAGTGCTCCCATCTGTCCACCACCCGCAAAGATGTCATGTGTGTTGCTGGAAATTGCTGCTTTCTCCTCAGTCATCTCTAGCTAGGCTCCGCCTCTGGAAAGTATTTATCTAGAAGCTTTTGGCTGCGTTCTTGCACTTCAGCCATCGGCGAATGATTCATCTCATTTAATACAGCTTTAATTTGCTTGAGTGCAAGTGGAGAAGGTTGCATGTGACCGTTCTCCCATCGATTGATTGTGCTATAAGCGACTCCTAGCCTGGCTGCGAACTGCTCTTGGCTTAACGCCATCAATTGCCGGAGTTCACGAACCAAGTTGCTAACCTGCGGTTGCTCAAGCACGGCTGTCTTTCTAGGCATGATGATTTGGAAGACTATGCAGGATTGAGCAAGATATAGCGAACGCTATATTTAGTTTTCAGCTAGTTGATGCAACCTTGTATCTATCTTGAGAGTTAATTGTTTAAGTCTAACTGCGGGCAATGCAAGGATAGCCGTCATCCGGAATTCAACTATATGCTGCGCGGGAAGTATCTCATGTCACTTACCTTAAGTCGCCATACAAAGATTTTTCGTTACGAGCGATCGCTTTTACCTATCAAAACCTAAATAAAATTTCGCGTGTTATTTATCACAGTATTTGTGCTGTGTTTTATAAATGCTGCAATCTCTTCTCTATATAAAAAAGCAATAATTTATACCTATTAATTTTATGAATGCCTTAAAACGATTATTTTTTAGGCTAATACATTGTTTAATTATGTCTTAATTATTACTTTTAAAATTAACTGTAATATAGTGTTTTTAGAAACCAAATGTAATATTTTTTTCTTTTGCTCAGAAAAATCATGGATATTATGCGGTCAATAACCGCCATAAGGATACTTTTAGAATCTCGCAAATCAACCGTGAAATCACGTAAAAAAGTGAGGCGTGGGGTATGGGCAATGCCCAATTTCCAATCCCCAATGCCCAAAAGCCCCACCCATAAGAGGATGGAGTTTTTCATGCACCCAAATAACATCCTAGGGGCACAAGACCTTGTAGCCCTAGCAATACCTGTATTAAATGCAATTGATGACCACTGTAGTTATCCGGAAGAACGCGGAAGTGGAAGAATTGAGATAGGAATGTGGTGAACGTTAGTGGTGATTCCTACACCCCATATTTTCCTTGGAAAACTCGCTCGGCAGGCCCGGTCATGTAAATTCTTTGGTTGATTTCCGACCATTCAATTTGCAAACAACCACCAGGCAGTTCTACCGTAGCAGTGCGATCGCATCTTCCCGTTAATACCCCAGCAACCAAAGAAGCACAAGCACCAGTACCGCAGGCTAGAGTAATACCAGCGCCACGTTCCCAAACTCTCATCTTCAGATAATCTCGGCGCACCACTTGAATAAATTCAGTATTTGTCCGCTGGGGAAAAACCGGGTGATGTTCAAACACAGGGCCAATGCTTTCTAAAGGAATTGCTGCGACATCTTCCACAAAGGTGATGCAGTGGGGATTACCCATACTTACACAGGTGACATCCCAAGATTTTCCTGCCACCTCTAGCGGTTGATTAATCACTTTCTCATTCGCTGGACATAGGGTGGTGGGAATCTCACTAGCAAGTAGCCTGGGGCTACCCATATCCACCTTCACTTGACCATTTGCCATGAGTTCGGGTGTGATGACACCAGCCAGGGTATGAATGCGATATTCATGCTTGCGCGAGTCGCCCTCTAACTCAGCCAAAAAAGCGGCTAAACAGCGAATGCCATTACCGCACATTTCTGGTTCCGAACCATCAGAATTAAAAATCCGCATTGTGTAGTCAGTACCATTTTCTCCAGGTAGGGCAAAAATGACACCATCAGCACCGATGCCAAAGTGGCGATCGCACAACTGCACCGCTTGTTCTGGAGTAATTACAGGACTTGATGATGAGCGATTATCAATCAAAATGAAATCATTACCCAAACCGTGATACTTAGTAAATTCGATTGCCATTACTAAAATCCATGAACTATATTTGTGTTTTGTCATTGGTCATTTGTCCTTTGTCATTTGTTAATGATCAATGACCAATGACTAATGACCAATGACTATTGACTATTGACTATGATTGCTGAATTTGACGCTTCCTTACCCAGTACTCGCCAATTACAAAACCTGATTAAACAAGCAACACCCATCGAGATCAAATTGCTGACTGGCGATATATTGACTGGAAAAGTTATGTGGCAAGACCAATACAGCATGTGTCTTGTGGATGAAAGCAGTCAGCAGACTACTATTTGGAAGCAAGCGATCGCTTATATAAAGTCAAAAAATTAGTCATTAGTTTGTTGTTTGTTGTTTGTTGGTAGTTGGTTGTTCCAAACAACCACCTACCACCAACTACCAACAAAATGTTGACTTTTGACTAATCCCGCAAATTATCCAAAGGTAAATAATCGCGCAACCCTTCTGCTTCAGCAGCTTTCACCACAGGGATAGATAGCGAAGTGGATGGGGCAAGTAACTGTTCTAGTTGATTAAGACTCGACAAGCTACCGCACAATAGCAATTGATCCTGGGCTTGTAATTCCATCTTGCCATTTGGGAAGCGAATAAATTTACCATCTCGCCGCATTGCTTGTACTTGCACTCCAAATTGCTGGCGGATATCCAAATCTGCAAGGTTTTTACCAAGCACCGGACAATCAGCGCTGAGTGTTACCCACTGACAAGCGCTGTTATCTCCAGGAACAGCCGCCCTACCGAGTGCAAATTCATCCAAAGCAGCTAGTTCTTCATCTGAACCTACTACCAGCAGGCGATCGCCTTTTTCCAACTTGGTAGCAGCATCGGGATAATCTATTTCTTCACCACTGGTGCGGCGAATAGCCATCAAACTCACCCCTGTTAAGTAGCGCATATCGGCTTCTTCCAAACTCATGCCAATTAGGGGTGAACCATCTGGTAGAGGATACCAGCGACTGTTCAAATCTTGAGTAGCTTGGCGTAGATGACGAGAAACTTGGGATGCTGACTGTTCTGGTCGCAGATCCAAATAATGACGGTTGCGGATTTGCTGCATTTCCCGTTGCACCAGAATACTTGACAATCCTACAGCATTTAATATATATGTTGCCATTTCCAAACTCGCCTCAAACTCTGGTTGCACGACTTCCCTCGCACCCAGTTGATAGAGAACTTCAATATTTTTATCGCTGGTGGCGCGAACCACAACATCTAAATCGGGAGATAATTCTAAAGCACGTTTGAGGGAAAGACGAATACTCATCGGATCGGGAAGTGCGATCGCCATGCCTTTGGCTTGACCGATCATCGCAGTTTCTAAAACGTGAAAACTCACACAATTTCCATAAACATAAGGTACTCCCGCCTCACGCAACTGCTGAATTCTACTTTCAGATTGGTCAATCACCACAACAGGCAGATTGTGTTGTTGTAATAACTTCACCAAATTATTGCCCACTCGCCCATAACCACAGACTACTATATGGTCTTTCATGGGTAGTTCATCGGCTACTTCCAATGGCTTCCCCTCACTGCTGAAATAGGGCTTTAGCCAAGGCATCGATTCTAGCCAGTCAAAGATAATCGGTACTAAGCGCAGCACAAAGGGGGTAAGTATCAATGTAACTGCGGTTGTTCCTAAAATCAATAAATATATATGTCGGGAAACCAGCCCCAGCTTTTGTCCTTCACTGGCTAGAACAAAGGAAAATTCTCCGATTTGAGCCAGTCCCAAACCAGCAATTAACGCCGTTTTGAGAGGATAGCGGAACAGTTTCACTAACGGTGTGATAATCAAAGATTTACTAATAAATACCAGCGCTACCAATCCGAGAATTAATTCCAGGTTCTTCCACAAAAACACTGGGTCGATTAACATCCCGATCGAAGCAAAAAACAAACTGGCAAAAATATCTCGCAGTGGCTCTACATAAGTCAGGGTTTGGTCGGCATACTCCACCTCCGAAATCATCAAACCCGCGACAAATGCCCCCATTTCAATTGACAACCCCAAATACTCTGTCAGGAGGGCAATGCCCAAACACAGCGCCACTACTCCTAATGAAAATAATTCTCGGCTTTCGGTGCGGGCTAGCATTCGCAACAAAGGCGGTATCAGCCACTTGCCGGCTATGACTGCGCCCGCAGCAAATAAGCCAATCCGTACTAGGGCTGTTAGCACTGCTATACCAATTGCTTCCCCTGGTTGGTGCAAAGCTGGCAAGACTGCGAGCATCAACCCTAGGGCTAAATCCTGCACCACCAAAATGCCTAGCATCACCTGTCCGTGCGGTGTTTCTGTTTCGTTGCGCTCCATCAAACACTTAAGCACAACTGCTGTGGAAGATAAAGACAGAATCGCCCCCAAAAATACGCCCTTAGCTGGTAGGGTTCCCCAAGCTCCGGTTAAACCACATACCAAAACGGTGACTGCTATTGTCAGGGTGATTTGCAGTCCACCGCCACCAAGAGCGATTCCCCGAACTTTTTTAAGTTCTGCAAAGGAAAATTCCACACCCAAGGCAAATAATAGAAACGCAACACCGAACTGTGCCAAAGTTTCTACCTGAATTAATTCTTTGATCAGTCCCAACCCAGTTGGGCCAACCACCATCCCGCCAAGCAAATACCCAAGCAAAACAGGTTGTCGTAAAAGCGCCGCCAACAGTCCCCCACAGGCAGCGACAGCGAGAACTGAAACTAAATCGACTATTAGTCTAAAATCTTCTTGCACAAGTTTTTAAAAGAACTATTAAGACCTATTTACAATCAGCATACAAAAGTTTTATTTAGCTGTGGGAAGTTAATCTGTTATGGGGTTGGTTGTTGGTGGTGAGCCAGCGCGCTCCAAAGGGGGTCTCCCCACGCTTAGTGGGAACCCCGCAGCCCCCCATGTAGACGCCCGTTAGGGTGGCTTCTCGTAGAGTACCCAAAAGGTCTTGGGGTTTCCACAAGTGAAGGAACTGCTGTGTTAAATCTTGGGTCGGTTGGACAACCGATTCCTGGCTGCGGAGGCGAGTACGTTGGTCAGCCTGTGAGGTAGCAAGTCTCATTTGTAAAGCTGGAAAGCCCACACCAAATCAGAGATGATGGTGGGAGGATGTCACAAAGGACTTACCTTGGCTCGATAAAGCAATTTGTCGCCTTGGCGATAACCTGTGTAACGCACCTTGACAATTTCTCCTGGCTGTGCATTACCATCCATCAATTGATGCAACTGAGGATCGTAGGGTAATTCTGCTCCTACAAGTGCGATCGCTTCTACTCCCCATTGTTGTAAAAGTCTTTCTAGGGGTTTCTGCACTAATGGAACTATTTTGAGGGCGGGTAGTTGCGGGTTTTCTCGCGCTTTTTGTGCTGCTGTGGGAAATTGTAATAACAAAGATTCCAGCAATTGCAAGCTCGACTGCTGAAACTCTTGTTGCAAACTCAACTGCTGCTGTTGTAGTTGTAATTGCAGGCGATCGTACTCTTTTCTTAAATCTGTCATCCGCTGTGACAATTCTGAAGTAGGTGCACCCCGATCTCTCACCAAATCTTGTGCAGAAAAAGTTGCCACTAATTCATGTAATGACACCTGTAGCGCTGGCGATAGTTTTAGCAGCACATCCACCCGCATTTGATCTACTCCAAACCGTCGCAATCGCAAAATTTGCCGTTCGGAAACGCCAGTAGCACGACTCAGTGCTTTAAAACTGGAGATACCCACTCGCTGCATTAAATCCTGCAACCTTTGAGTATAAATACTGCTATTGGACATTATTGTTCAGCTAGATTTTCAAAATATTTTGATCAATTTTCCGGAATGTGCTGCGGTGATTGAGTAGATAGTTATAGAGCGGTAAAAGAATGCCGCTGCTAAATCCAATCACTATACCGAATCCCCTAACTATAACTAACTATCTCAAAAATCTCTGAATGCATAGCCCCTTTCCAAAACTTGGAGAGGGGCTATGTTAATACCAAGGAAAGTAGAGGGATGCTTTGAGATGTGTCACCACGAACTCACCCATCAACCTACAGATGGATGAAAGCAAATAACTGGATCTGTAATTATTGAAAATTGCGTTAGCATAGCTCCTCCGTTAGGAGGCTCGCATTTTCTCAACCAGCCACAAAATACTTTCGCGCACAAGCCATGAGCAGAAGGCGGATTTTTCTTCAGCATAGTGTCAGTCTATTTGCTTTCGTGGCATTATCCGTAGTTAGTTGTGGTTCTAGTGATAATAGCAATACTTTAGTTACTCCGACTAAGAGCGATCGCTCACAAAGGGAGGTGCAAAAGATGAATCTAGAAAGCATTGCCTTTGAAGCTAATGGCTTGGTTCCTGCCAAATACACCTGTGATGGCGCGGATATCTCCCCTCCCCTGAACTGGAATGAACCTCCATCAGGAACTGAAAGCTTTGCCTTGATTGTAGATGATCCTGATGCACCAAGACGAACATTTGTCCATTGGGTTCTCTACGATCTGCCAGCTACGGTTCGGCAATTACCAGAGAAAATCGCTGCTGTAAAAAACTTACCTGATGGCGGTGTCCAAGGAAAAAATGATTTTGGCAATTTTGGTTATGGTGGCCCCTGTCCTCCTAGTGGAACCCATAGATATTTTTTCAAACTTTATGCTTTAGATAAAAAGTTGGGTTTGCAACCCGGTGCTACCAAAAATCAGCTAGAAGCAGCAATGGATGGACATATTTTGGCAGAAGCAGAATTAATTGGACGCTACCAACGCCAGCGTTAAGAGTTTTTTGGTTCAGAAGTATCTCTTGATTGGTTTCGTTTATCTAATGCTTCCTGGAGTGCTTGACGGCAGAATTCAGGATAATCATCAATTGATTTAATTTTTTCAGCCATTGTTTTAGTCACTCTAATAGCGATTCTTTCCGTTAACGGTTCATCTCTATCCGTTTTAAAACCGTGTTTTTTGATGTCTGGATTGCCATGCGGATTGGGCATTTATTAATAATCTACAAATAATTAGGCAACACATTGTATATTCAAAAATGGTGGATAGCCTTCCGCCAAGAATACCTACCCACCAAGTCCATTCATTAGAAACAGACATTTACTATGTTAGACCGCAGTGAATTAGAGGCAAAGACTCTGCCAGAGTTGATTGAACTATGCCAAATTTATGGACTCAGATTGGAAGGTAATATTGGCGATCGCAACTATTGCATCAAAACGCCTCTAGTACATACGCCAATTGATTCAGGAAACGCTGACTCTGTGACAATAGCGCGATCGCGCCATCTCTCCACTCTCAATATGGTTCGGTTAACTAACGGTAGCCGTAGGCATTTCTATGGGCTTATCCCAACCGTATTACCTCCATCAAGGAGGGATATTTTTATGATTGAGTCATTTTTGAGTATCTTTAAAAAAAGTTAAAAGTATTTATCCTACCTTATGTCTGACAGGCAACGAGTTCTTTCTGGAGTTCAACCAACAGGTAATCTACATTTAGGTAACTATCTTGGCGCAATTCGCAACTGGGTAGAAGGGCAAAGCCAGTACGATAATTTTCTCTTTATAGCTGATTTACACGCCATTACTTTGCCTCACGACCCAGTGACGCTGGCAGCTAATACCTACACCCTAGCTGCTTTATATCTCGCCTGTGGTCTTGATTTAAACTATTCGACTATTTTTGTACAATCTCACGTTTCTGCCCACGCCGAACTGACTTGGTTACTCAACTGCATCACACCCCTCAACTGGCTAACAGACATGATTCAGTTTAAGGAAAAAGCTGTTAAGCAGGGAGAAAACGTTGGTGTCGGCTTGTTGGACTACCCAGTATTAATGGCATCTGATATTTTGCTGTATCAAGCTGATAAAGTTCCTGTAGGTGAAGACCAAAAGCAACACTTGGAACTGACGCGGGATATTGTCAACAGGTTTAATCATCAATTTGCCAAACCAAACCAGCCAGTATTGAAATTGCCCGATCCTTTGATTCGCAAGGAGGGAGCAAGGGTAATGAGTTTGACAGATGGGACTAAAAAAATGTCTAAGTCCGATCCATCTGAACTGAGTCGGATCAATTTGCTCGATCCACCAGATGAAATTACCAAAAAAATTAAGAAATGCAAAACCGATCCTACTCGTGGTTTGGAGTTTGATAATCCAGAACGTCCGGAGAGTAATAATTTGTTAACTCTGTACATGCTACTTTCTGGCAAAACCAAGGAAGAAGTCGCAGCTGAGTGTCAGGATATGGGTTGGGGGCAATTTAAGCCTTTACTGACAGAAACGACGATTAACGCCCTCAAACCTATCCAAGATAAATATCAGGCAATCATGGCAGACAAAGGCTATTTAGAATCTGTGTTGCGGGAAGGAAGGCAGAAAGCAGAAGCGATCGCCAACCAAACTCTCGCACAAGTTAAAGCCGCGATGGGCTACTCTATGCCGCTATGAGCTTTTCTGAGTGGGGTGACATGTGTTATAGCTGTACCCAAAGACAGAAATCGTCATGGTTATGCTGGATACTAGAAATCCAACTTCTTTAACTTCTTTTCGGACAGCAGCAAAAGCTGGTGAATTTCTGATTACCGCCGAGGTAGCACCACCCAAAGGCGGTAATCCCGACCACATGCTCAAAATGGCGGCGACCCTTAAGGGGAGGGTTCATGCTGTCAATATTACAGATGGTAGTCGGGCAGTGTTGCGGATGTGTCCGGTGGTAGCGTCGGCAATTTTACTGCAAAACGGAATTGAACCGATTTGTCAGATTGCTTGTCGCGATCGCAACCGCATTGGTTTACAAGCCGACTTGATGGGCGCTCATGCGATCGGTATCCGCAATATCTTAGCTTTGACCGGCGACCCCGTGAAAGCAGGCGACCATCCTGACTGCAAAGGTGTATTTGATTTAGAGTCTGTGCGCCTACTGCAAGTCATAGAGAAGCTGAATCAAGGTGTTGACTGCAATGAGCAACCTTTGACTGATGGGGCATTAGATTTATTTCCCGGTGCAGCAGTAGATCCCCAATGTTCGAGTTGGTCAGGTTTGCAAAAACGATTTGAACGCAAATTAGAAGCAGGAGCGCAATTTTTTCAAAGTCAATTAATTACTGATTTTGAAATGCTAGAAAAGTTTATGGATAAAATTGCCGCAGGCTGTGATAAGCCAATTTTGGCGGGAATTTTCTTGTTGAAATCGGCGAAAAATGCCCAATTTATTAATAGGTGCGTTCCGGGTGTAAATATACCCCAACACATTATTGATAGATTAGCGCAAGCAAAAAATCCCCTTGAAGAAGGGATGAAAATTGCCGCCGAACAAGTGCAGCTCGCGCGGCAATTGTGTCAAGGTGTCCATATGATGGCAGTCAAGCGCGAAGATTTGATTCCGCAAATTTTGGATATGGCTGGAGTTGCACCAGCTAGTCAGGTGGTATCAGTCTAAACGAACTGAGCGATCGCATTTTCACTCAAGCAGCTGGTTGCTTCCAGCTGCTTTACTGTTTATGGTTGTTGTGTTCGTGCGATCAGTATATGTTGATCCTAACTGCGGCAGTTAGAAAATAGTACGATCAAAAGTAAGTTATTTATGCAATCCACAATTTGCAGAGGTGTCACCATCAGGAATTTCAAAGTAGGACAAGAATATTCGTGAATGCCAAGGAGTAAGTATTGTGACCGATCTGGACAACTTAAATTTGGAATTTTTTGAAAAAGATGTGGACATAGAAGATGAAGATATTGAAGCAGAATTAGAGACAATTTCTACGCCATTTGATCCCAGCAAAATCAGGGTTGATACTCGACCCATGACTATTGATTTAGTGTTGAAAAGGATTAAATTTGATGAGATTGACTTAGCTCCTGAGTTTCAGCGCCATGCTGATATTTGGACACCAACTGCTAAAAGCAGACTTATTGAATCAATCTTGATTCGTATTCCACTACCTGCATTTTATATGGATGCTACTAATGAAGATAAATGGTTAGTTATAGATGGGTTACAAAGGCTAAGTGCTTTGAAGAAGTTTGCTATTGACAAAGAACTTAGGCTATGCCAACTAGAGTTTCTCAATCATCTTGAAGGTAAAACATATGATGAATTACCACGAAACTATCAACGTCGTATAGATGAAACTGTACTGACAATTTATTTGATTGAAAAAGGAACACCACCCGAAGTTAAATATAATATTTTCAGGCGGATTAACACAGGAGGAGAGCCTCTTTCACCTCAAGAGTTACGCCATGCTTTAAATCCAGGTAAAGCTACACTATTTTTAAATAAACTTGCTCATTCTCAAGAATTTATAAAAGTTACCAATATTAGTAAAAAGCGACAGCAACGTATGGATGATCATGAGTTCATACTAGGTTTTATTGCCTTTTACCTGATGCCATATCAAGATTATCCTCTTAAAGAGGGTAGAGATTACTTTTTAAATGAAGCAATGATAAAAATTAATGAAATGACACATGAGCAATTAGATGAAATTGAAGTAAAATTTAAGGTTGCTATGGAAATAGCTCATTCTATATTTGGAAAATACGCTTTTAGAAAAATTTTAAAAAATTCAAAAAAAATGCAGCCACTCAATAAATCTTTATTTGAGGCTTGGTCTGTTGTATTTAGTAATCTCAAAGACCAAGAAGCAGAAATACTGAAACAGCGAAAAAATAAAGTAATCAGTTTATTTATGGATTGCATTGAAAATGATGAGGAATTTGTAAATTCCATATCACAGGCTGCCACTAAAATTAATTATAGATTTTCTACTATAGAAAAAATTGTTAAAGAAGCACTATCATGATTAATTTACTACGATTGAAAAATTTCAAAGCTTTTGAAGAACAGTCACTTGAGTTAAAGAATCTAACCTTACTTTCTGGACTGAATAGCACAGGTAAATCTTCTGTCCTACAAGCATTACTCCTGCTGCGTCAATCTTACCAACAGGATTTATTGCCAAATATAGGTTTAGCCCTCAATGGTGAATTCGTTTCTATAGGGACGGCCCAAGATGCATTGTTTGAGGGAGCAAAAGATGATTCAATTGGTTTTGAACTAATTTGGAAAGATGGAAAACAAGGAATTTGGCTTTTCAACTATAACCGAGAGGCAGATGTGTTAGCTCTTGTGTCACAACCAACTTTCCCTGATATATATCAATTAAATCTTTTTAACGATCACTTTCACTATCTACAAGCAGAACGTATTGGCCCTCGAACATACTTCGAGATATCCGATTTTCAAGTGCGACAGCATCAACAACTGGGAACTAAAGGAGAATATACTGCACACTTCCTCTCTATTTATAGAGACAGATATATTCCCAATGTTAATCTCAGCCATCCCAAGGCAACTTCCATAAATCTAAGAGATCAAGTAGAGGCATGGGTGGGAGAAGTTAGCCCAGGAACACGCCTTGAAATCAAATCTAATCCAGATATGGATTTGGTAAGCTTTCAATATTCATATGGACTCAGCAACCCCTATCGTGCAACCAATGTTGGCTTCGGAATTACCTACACTTTGCCAATTATTGTTGCCGTACTCGCATCAAATCCTGGTACACTCATCCTAATTGAAAATCCAGAAGCTCATCTTCACCCCAAAGGACAAGCCAAAATGGGTGAGTTATTAGCTTTGGCAGCTAGTTGTGGTGTTCAGGTTGTGATAGAAACTCATAGTGACCATGTTTTAAACGGAATTCGTCTTGCTGTTCATGGTGGTCAGCTTGATCCAAAAGATGTTCAGTTGCACTACTTTCAGCGTCAAGAAAAACAAGGACAAGCTTTCACAAACGTAGTGTCACCTCGTATTGATAGAAATGGCAGAATTGACAAATGGCCTGATGGCTTCTTTGATGAGTGGGATAAAAGTTTGGAGGCTTTGTTAGAACCAGCAGGAGAATAAGATATGGATTTGGAGATGGTACTCAACGAACTGTCTCTGCGGACTCCTGCTGCTGATATTTCCACTGCACAAAGATTGATGTCAGAGTTGATTAAAACTTTGCGTCAAGCAACAACTAGTGGTGTGAAGCGCGTACTTCGCACGCAGAGTGATATAAATACAATTGAACTTGCTCCTGGCTATCCTCTTGCTCGCTGGCGCAATGATCCTGAAGTAGACCGAGAAGAACGGAGTTTCTTTAGAACTTTAACGGCCAAAGCTCCTTTCTGGACTGATATTGCAGAAGTAATTAAAAATGACTTTGATTTGTCTGAATTTATGCATCAAGGACAGCAAGCTATAGGATTGGGTTTTGCTCTTGTAAGTGATACACTACCAGTCAGCTTGCTCTCAGAAGATTGCTGGGATTATAACCGATTACAAATTGAATTCAGGCGTATTGATGAAAATAGTGAGATAGTCGAAGAAATTGTAGAAATTATTCACGCTAGCCGCCGCAATCACGTACAAGAACATACTAATTGGATTCAAGAACGTATTTGTAAATGTGTTAGTGATGGTGTAGAACTCTGGAGTAGAAGAGAAGAATTCTTTCCCAATCTCGAATTTTGTGATGTCGTTGGTAAGCAGTTGCAGAATATCCTTACTGGACAATTAGAATTACAGCCTGTAATCAATACATTGTTTGCGCTTCAAAACTGCTGTAAAAGCTGGCAAACTGGCTCGTTTAGTGTAGAAGGATATTCTATTGATGAGTCTGGAGAGAGTGAAGCAACACTTAATAAATACGGTAAAGAAAGAACTTTTCGTTGTCCTGATGGTCAAGACCGTTTATTTGAGCGACACGTGAAATTGAGATTTTGCAACTGGCGAATTCATTTCTTTCCAGTCAAGCCAGGAAAACTAATGATAGGCTATGTTGGCCGTCATCTCTCTACAGTGAAGTATCGAACATAATCTGGAGTATATAAAATTTTATAAAAATCAAGATCGCCCTTCTTCCCCATCTCTACACTTTTACCTATTTTCCGGTGGCCCCAACTCGTCAATTTCATAACCATTGGGATAACTGCGAATGGGGGAGTCGATAAAAAAGTGAGGTTGCTGGCGGGGTGGAAAAAAACGCAATGATAACCCACGCAGCTTTAAGATATTTGCAACAGCAGTTCGCAGCAATTGAGGAGGATGTTCAAAACCAAAGGCATCCAGCATTGTGTCATCTAGTAAAGCATGAACAACAGGTTTGAGGGGCGATCGCATCCACCAAGGAAACCAACTCAAAAATAACCCCCGGGTTGCTTCACCAACTCGACGATTCGTATCCGAATAACGAAAGTGTTCGCGTTCGTAATCAAGGTTATAGCGTTCCAATTCTTCGTAGGTTGCGGGAATATTTTGAATATGCATGCGCTTGCCTACTTCCCGCCAAAAGTAAAAAGATGCTAATTTTTCTTGTTCGCACATCAACCGCCAGCCAAACTGAGCATTCCAGCGGATAGGATCGTAAATAAAAGTCGAAAGTACGTAAAGAAAATCTTCATTGGCAATTTTGAAACGTCTGTGGATGGCATTCATCCGCTCAATTGCCAGACGACCTAGTTCGCTATCGTAACCCCACTTGCTCATCTCCACAACAATGATAGAGGTATCGTCGTAACGCTTTTGCGGATGATCGCGAAATTCCCCAGTTTTATCCAGTAATTTCGAGATGCTGGGAACACAATAAGTTTTCATCAGTGCTATTTCCAGCGATCGCACCATATCTCAGGGAAATTCGTACCCAACTGTAAGATGATAAATCTGGCAATGGTCTTGCAGAGGGTCGAGTTGCTGAATGCGATGGAGATTATTGTAACGATGCAGATGCACTTTTGATTTCTCCTGTTGTCAGCAAGAATTTATAGATCGCAATTCTCTCACATACTTACAAAGCGCGATCGCCACAGCAAGGTATAATCTCAAAAAGCTATTTAATGTAATTAAGTATAAAAAGTCAACTATGGCTCAAGTCTTAGTTGAAGAACTAGACCCCATTATCCTGGAAAAGCTAGAAATTCTCGCCCAACAGCACGGTCGCTCTTTGCAAGCCCAAATCAGACACATCTTGGAGATAGCAGCACAAAGCACGGCAACTTCAAGTCAGCAAGTCAACATGGCAAAAGCGAGAGAGGCTGCTTTCCAAATGCGGCTGCAATTAGTTGGTGGTAGCCATACCGATAGTGCTGAACTCCTACGAGAGGACAGAAAACGGTGAATCGCTACGTTGTTGATGCCAGTGTCGCTGTCAAATGGTTTGTACCGGAGATTAACAGCGAAAAAGCGGCTCGTCTTTTGGACGGGAGTTATGAATTAATAGCCCCAGACTTACTGCTACCTGAGTTTGGCAATATCCTGTGGAAAAAGGTTCAGCTAGGGGAAATTACTACAGAAACGAGCCGCAAAATTATACATGACTTTCAGTCAGTGATGTTGCAAACTTACCCTTCAAAACTGTTGTTAGAAGCTGCTGTTGATATGGCTAACAGCCTAGCACAGACTGTGGATGATTGTTTTTATCTAGCTCTTGCTTTTACGGAACAATGCCAGCTTGTCACAGCCGACCGCAAATTTTACAACGCACTGACAACAAGCTCTTTTGCTAATCATCTTCTGTGGGTAGAAGATGTAAATATTACTTAGGAAATAGCTAATACCATTTTGGATTTTAGATTTTGCGAAAAGTTTGAGCGGAGGTTTCCTCCGATCAAAGCTTTTCAAGACAGATTTTGAATTGGGAATTACTGTCTCTGTCCGGGTTCTGTCAATCCATTTGTTGCAATCATTTTTGAAATTGGTATAATAATATATTTTTTAGTTTCGGGAAACACGCAGGTGTTAATTATCTAGCATCATCGCCACAGAAAAATCAATCACTAGGTTTATTGAACAACTCCAAAATTTGCCTGCAAAACTCCTTTAGCTTTTTCCCCACTTCTTCTGAAGGCTGAGTAGTACCAACAAAATTCCAATTTTCGACTGTAGAAAGCCGCCACTGTTCGCCGAGGTGGCTGAATCCTGCTATTTCCACGCCAATTGCACGACGTAGGCCATTGACAGGATCTTGATAAAAACGAATTTGAATTAGGATACTGCGGCTGCGCCAAGATTTGCTTACCCCAGGGAAATGAAAGCCAATATCTATAGAATCAGGATCGACTAACTCTCTGGTTTCTGGGTCATTTTTCCACGGTTTGAGATCCGATCTGGCATCAGGAAACTCAAATTTAAACAGGTTAACAACTGTAGCAATCTTTTTGGCGAATTCTAGGTTTGTTGCCATCTCTGCTGCGTTCACGAAAACACTCCCCCAAGCTGCGTTTGCTAAGTGGACGATGCGACAATGTAAAAACTGCCAGAAGGCTCTTGGTATTGGTGTTTTAGCCTATCAATATCTTTTTTAATTCGCAACTTTAAATTTAGACTTTTCTGACAACCATTGTAAGAGTGGATTTTGTGTAAAAGCGTAAATGTATTATATTAAGTAATTATACTTAAAAATTCCCAAAAATATAGTTAGCCTGCGCTTTTTTTGTGAAATACCAGGAAGATTAACCAGGAATTTCAGCAAAATCCCTTGCCAATTAGAACAAGAAGTTACGCACTCCGATCTAAAATTACACTGTTAATCGGCAATACTAAGCTTGGTTTATGGCGCGTCAACGCTCTATCTTGTCATTAATTCTTGTTCTTTTGGCAACATTCCTTATTAGTTGTGGTGGCCCTACTGTCGCCACAGCACCTCCAACTTACACCCCAACACAGCTTGAGAAAATTCAGGGATATTTGCCTGAAATCCAGGCTGTGCGCGATCGCTCACAAGAACTCACAGAGTTGATCCAAAAAAATGATTGGGTAAATGTTGGTAATTTTATCCACGGTCCAATGGCGGAAGCAAGGTTGCACATGAATTATGTCATTCCCAACCTCCTGCCTCAAGACCAACAAAAAGCACGTCAAGTGGCACGAGAAATGTTTAACCACCTGGTTCAAATTGATCAAGCCATTGACTCTGTCAATTCTCTCAAAGCCCTGAATAACGCTAAAGCTGCATTTGCAGATATTGACACTTTCCTGGGGTTGCTTCCAGAAAGTCGCACTTCAGCAGAAGCTAGTTAGTGCTTAAGATGGGAGATGGAGGATCGGGGATCGGGGATCGGGGATCGGGTATTGGAGAAAAATCTATTTTTATCCCTAGTCCCTAGTCCCCAGTCCCTAATCCCCAATCCCTTCTTAGAAGTTATGAATGTAGTCATCATCGGTTGTGGTGTGGTTGGGGCTGCGATCGCTTATGAACTCAGCCTAGCCAAAGGGCTAAAAATTACAGTCCTAGACAAACAACCACCTGCCCAAGCTTCCACAGGAGCCGCGTTGGGCGTTTTAATGAGCATCATCAGCCATAAAATCAAGGGCAAAGCTTGGCAGATGCGTCAAACTAGCATCCAACGCTATGAATCCTTAATTCCAGAACTAGAAGAACTCACGAATCGCAAAATTCCTTTCAACCGCCAAGGAATTCTCATGCTGTTGACGGGGAATGCAGATCCCCCCTCGCCCCTCTTGGAAAGAGGGGAAACGAAAATAAAGCCCCCCTTGGAAAGGGGGGTTGGGGGGATCTCAGAATGGGAAAAGCTTTCAGAAATTCGCCACTCTCAAGGCTACCAGTTAGAAATTTGGGACGCTGTCAAACTAAAAAAAATCTGTGCCCAGGTAGATGAAACACAAATCATTGGCGCTATCTACTCTCCACAAGACCGCCAACTCGATCCCACAGCACTAACATTAGCTTTAGTTGAGGCTGCCCAACATAATGGCGTTACTTTTAAATTTGGTGTCAATGTTTTAGGGATGACCCCACCCCCTCTCACCGCAAGCAGGGAGGGGGGTGAAAAGTTTTGTCAGCAAATGGAGACAACGGAGGGGAAAATAGCTGCTGATTGGTTTGTAGTCGCCGCTGGACTTGGTTCGTCGCCACTATCAGCACAATTACATCAGATGATTGATATTCGCCCTGTACTGGGGCAAGCTTTGCATCTGAGATTAGGACATTCTTTGGGTAATCCTGATTTTCAGCCAGTAATTACTGGTAATGATGTCCATATTGTTCCTGTGGGTGGCGCTGATTACTGGGTAGGTGCAACGGTTGAGTTTTCCACAAATGGCAGTCATGAGATATTGCCCAACAAAGAACAGTTAGAGTCTGTCAAACAACAAGCGATCGCCTTTTGCCCAGATTTAGCAAACGCAACTACTATCCGCACTTGGTCTGGATTACGTCCCCGCCCCGAAGGACGTCCCGCCCCAATCATTGAGAAATTATCAGGTTTTAGTAATGTCCTGCTGGCTACAGGACACTATCGCAATGGCGTCTTACTTGCACCCGCCACAGCTTACGCGATTCGTGAGATGATTATTTCTTAACGATAGACAATTAATGCCTGATGTGAATTGAAGCGACGACAAAAATTATGTTTGCAACATCTACTACAGATGTAGTGGTAATTGGTAATTAGTGGTTTTCTTCCCATTACCGATTGCCCATTACCTATTACCGGCTGAGAGTCAATTCACGATTGTATAACGATTCTCAATAAAAAAGAAATTTTTTAAATTAGCACCTTTGGGTCAACTTTAAATTCAAATGTCGATAATAGAACAAAAGATTTCAATAGATTCGCTGGAATGGTTTTACCGAGTAGCTGAACCAATTGGCAAAACTGATTTACTGCCTGTTGTGCTGCTGCATGGTTTAGTTTCACAAAGTTATAGCTGGCGTAATATTCTGCCTGCTTTATCCCAGCAAGGAACAAAAGCGATCGCCCCAGATTGGATTGGTTTTGGCTTTTCTTCTAAACCAGAAAAAAGAGATTTTGCCTACACCCCTGATGCTTTTATTACAGCTTTAGGAGGATTTATCAAATCCTTAGAAATAGAACGTTTTTCTTTAGTTGTACAAGGCTTCCTGGGTTCTGTAGGACTGCAATATGCCTTGCGTCATCCAGAACAAATTGCCAACATAGCTATTCTCAATACACCAATTTCTAGCACTGCTAAATTACCTTGGAAAATTCAACAAATGGGTCTACCTTTAGCAGGTGAAATGATGACTCAAGATCCTCTGTTAGTAGACCGGACTTTAGAAGGTGGTAGCCGTTACGTCATCACTGATACGGATTTAGATGTTTATCGTAAACCTTTTTTGAAAACTTCAGCTGCAGGTCGCGCTCTTTTAGCAACAATCCGTAATTTACAACTAGCAAAAGCAATGCCAGAAATTGAATCTGGATTCAAAGAGTGGCAGCAACCAATATTAATTCAATGGGGAATGATAGACCCTTGGCTAGGTGTGGAGATGGCAGAAAATTTTGCCAAGTCTGTACCAAATGGAGAATTAGTCAAACTCAATAACGTTGGGCATTATCCGCAAGAACATTATCACGAAACTATTTTGCAAGATTTGTTGCCTTTTGTCCGTCGTGCTGAAGAAAAGCAATAGATAAAAAACTAGGAAGAAGGCGATCGCATTTTTACAAGTGGAGTAAAGGGCGATCGCACCCAAGGGAAGCATTAGCCTCACTAACTGATTGTTGTACAATATTTAGTATGATAATTTAGTCATACTCAAAGGTAATACTAATGATCAAAGTCACTGTTACCTTGGAAGAAGACATCCTCCAGTTTGTAGATGAACAGGCAAAAGGCAACCGCAGTGGCTATATTAATGCACTGCTGGCAGAACACCGCCGCCGGATTTTGGAAGAACAAATGATAGCAACTCTCAAAGAAGACGCTCACGATCCTGAATATCAAGCGGAAATTGATGCTTGGGATAGTGTTGTTGGGGATGGCATTAATGCCGAACGGTGATTTAATTTATCAGCGAGGAGAAATCCGTTGGGTAAATCTAGATCCAACAGTAGAGGCCGAGACACAAAAAACTCGCCCTTGCTTAATTGTGCAAAATGACATTATGAATCAGTATGGATTGCTAACAATTGTGATGCCCTTTCGACCTGGAAGTAAAGAAGCACTATATGTTGTGAATGTCAAAGCAACACCTGCCAATGGATTAGAGACCGTTTTATTGATGTTGGGCAAATTCGTGCTGTTGACAATAGCCGCATCTTAGGATTAGTAGGTGTGTTAGAAGAAGAATATTGGCAGCAAATTCGTACTGCTGTAAATGTAGTTTTAGGTTTTGCGATTTAAAGGTTTTGAGTAAGAGAAAATAATAAAAGGCGATCGCACTTTTGTAGATTGGGGAAAGAGCGATCGCCCATATCTGCTGCTGCGTGTGCAGCTACCCAAAAGCAGCAATGCTGGCTTCACTGCTACAATACGACCATTCCCCTTTCTCACATGCAAATTGTTGTTGACATAACAGCTTAAGTTCCGATTGGGCTTTAGTCAATTGTTTGTCTAAACGCTTTTCTAACTGTTTGAGGTCAGCTTCTTTACGTGCTTGGCTTTCAACTACTATCCAACGTTGCTGTATGCCACCATAATTGCTACAACATAAGGCGATACGGTATCCTGACAACGAACTAGCGATAAATGCATCCTCATGAATGTTGTCTAGTAGTTGTTTAGAAGCACTCAGGGTTGCGGGTACTCTTGATACCCAACGTAGTTGTTGCATTTGTTGTAGGTTATCTTCTGTGTAGAGCGCGGCATCGCCTACAAATAAAGCATCAATTTGCCACTGCTGTTTAAAGTTTGCAAGCAGCGTTGCGAACATGGTTGAGTCTGCCTCGTTTCCATCTCCTACCCTCAAGTACAGTGGAATATCCCCATCCCCACTGCACATCAGGTCTAAAATAAATTGCTTCAGGTCAAGTCGATGATCTCTTGAATAGCCGTATGTTATCTCTATTGCTCCAGGTTCTTCTTTTTCATCTTTGCTGTTACTTATATACTTACCATCAACATGAAACGAACTTGAATCTAGATGTAGACTGTCCATTTTGACACCAAATTTCCGAGCCGCAGATAGTGCCACCGTTACAAATACTTCTGTTAGCCCTTTGGAGTAAAGTTTGTCCAACACTCTACCCAGGCGATCATCGTTCAAGTGTTCTGTATGTATCCCCTTTCCGAGTAGGTGTTCTGTAGCTTTGCCTACAAAAATTTTTCAAACAGATATAGTGGGGCACTGACAAACCCTAATCCGTTGAGAATCATTGCTTTTACTACTTGACCTGCACTGATTATTTCTTGCGGATGGCTTCCTAGTAGTCGGTTGATTTGCTCTACTAGTTCCATCTCGTCACATATACCTGCGACTATGCCGCAGTGGTCAATATCTTGTACTGTTATATCTAATGGTGATGCTGTCATGCTTCCAAAATGCAGCATTTAAGTCATTTTATAAAAATACAGTATTTACGAGCGCACCTGCGGAATGTGGGCTGTTGCTGTATCTCGTCTTCTCAGCTCTAACGGAAATGGGTACAAAGCTACCTTGGAAAAAGTAGCGTCTCAATTGTTCAAATAATAGTTTTTATTAACATTGTGTTGATTGTTAGTTTATTGAAGCAACGGAATCGCTATTTTAAAAGGTAACGTGATTCTCACCGCCGAAGCTACCAAAGCCATACCCCACACACCAGTACTCTTATCCACTGGTTGTTCTGTTTCGTAGACACATGAATATATAGATATTCCCCCTCTCCCCATCTCCCCATCTCCCCCTCTCTCCCTCTCTCCCTCTCCCCCGATCTCCCACTCTCCCCTACTATGGACTATAGTCAGTTTTTCAGGAGCTTTGGGAATGACCGCAGTAACAGACCCCGTGAAATTGATGAAGCAAGAAGTCGGCAAAGCCGCCGCCGCTCTTGTAAAATCGGGTTCCATTGTCGGGTTAGGTACAGGATCAACAACAGCGTATGCGATTCAATATATAGGAGAACGCCTCAAGTCTGGCGAACTTAAAGATATCGTTGGTGTTACTACCTCTTTTCAAGCAGATGTTTTAGCAAAGCAGTATGGCATACCACTAACCACCTTAGATGCTATTGACCACATCGATATTGCCATTGATGGAGCAGATGAAGTCGATCCGCAGAAGAATTTGATTAAAGGTGGGGGTGCAGCACATACTCGTGAAAAAGTAGTAGATTACCTGGCAGATCGGTTTATCGTTGTTGTGGATGGTGGCAAATTAGTTGACCGACTCGGCTCGGTTTTCCCTGTGCCAGTGGAAGTGATACCAATGGCTGTTACCCCTGTGATGCGGGCAGTTGAGAAACTTGGTGGTAAGCCAGAGCTACGGATGGGAGTTAAAAAAGCAGGGCCTGTAATCACCGACCAAGGCAATATGGTAATAGATGTTAAATTTGACTCTATTGATGACCCAGTTAACCTCGAAAAAACGCTGAATAACATACCCGGCGTCCTCGAAAATGGCATTTTTGTCAATTGTGCCGATGTAGTGTTAATTGGTGAAGTTAAAAATGGTCAGCCTGTAGTGCGAGAAATATAAACTAGGGGCGAAGCATTAAGGTGAAAATTATTGGGTTTGACAGAAATAAATCTTTCCAAATGCTTCGCCCCTACTATAAATTGGGATAGAAACTATTGAATTGACAGCCAAAATTTTTTATTGCATCCAGCAAAAATTGAAGGGATAATTAGTTAATCTAAATTTTTTAAGATGATATGTTTTTTTGAATCAAAACCAATTTTTCCTTGCTGTTGTAATTTGCTCATCAGTCGTGTAATCGTGACTCTAGTAGTACAGCAGGCGCTAGCGAAATCTTCATGAGTAAGGCGAACATTTAACAAAACTCCCTCTACCACCGGTTTACCAACTTCCTGTTCCAGAAGTTGTAATAATTGGTGTAAACGATCTGCAACTCGCCGCCTTCCAGAAATAGCTAAAAAAGATTCTGTTTGTTGTAGCCTTCGATTGATTTTTGGTAAAAGGGCATGACTCAACTTTGGGGAAGTTGCTATTTCTGCAATGTAAATTGCCGCTAAAGAGACATTAGACAAAGCGACTGCTTGGTAAGTTGGTAGAGAGGTTATGCTAGAGCCAAAAACCATTCCTTCACCTGCCAAGCCTAGCAGTACTTCTTCACCCGTTTCACAAAGAGTACTTAGCTTCACCCAACCTTGATGAACATACCAAATCACTTGTGGATTGAGGGGGATGGTTTCTCCTTTAGAATGTTTGTGTAAAGAGCGATCGCGGCAGAAATCGCTGTCCACTTGAATAGATTCTGATTCTCCTTGGCGACGTTCGCTAATGTTACGCAGCAGCCAACGTATGCTAAGAGGTTTGCCCTGTTGATCGCGAGCAACTGTTGCTGTAATAGCTGCTTCAAATGACTTGCCATCGCTCTGCTGCAAGGGTACTACTAACTCTTTAATTGTGTCGGATTTACATAGCTGAATTAATTTACTGCGAAAGTATAGACGAAATTCACTAGCAACAAAGTTAACCAATACTTTGCCTACCAAATACTGTTGTGAGACGTTCAGCAACACAGATGCAGTATGGTTGGCTTTTCGGATCGCTCCTGCTGGATCGGTAATCAAATAGCCATCTGGTGCAAGCTCGAATAATTCTTGGTACTGCTGACATTCTGTTTCCAGCAAATCTCGTGTCTCTATTAATTCTTCATTCATTTGGTATAGTCCCTCTATCGCTGACTCTACCATTTCTGAAGCATTGGCAAGTTCGATGAAAGCTTCCGGTAGCAAATTATCAGCCATAACAAGCGAAGCGTTGGCCCTTTGGTACAAATTTGCTAAACGCTTATACATTGCTTCTGCGCGGAGCGTAATTTTCTTGATAACCACTTCGTTTTTATCCACTTGAATTCCTGCTACTTGCACTTAATTCGTAAAAATGGAGAAAGAAAAGCTACTGCACCGCTTCTGAGAGCTTCTGATATGATTTTCCTTGTTTTTCAGGTAGACAATTATATTCAGATAATAAAATTAACTTTATATTTTGATACTTGAAAAAAGCTTGTTTGAAGTTTCACTAATTAAATAAACTGCCAAAAGATGTATATTCATAATTTTTGTGAATATCCCTAATTATAAAATATGAGCACTAGCTACAAGCTTAATCCTAAATAATACAGATTGTATTGAGTATATTAATACTACTTTAGATAGATGTTTAATTGCTTCATACAAGTATTTTTACTTATTTATAAATAAAAATTATTATGTATATAGAAACACTTTATGATTTTACAATCTTTATTTCTTTAGTGAGATTGGAGGGGATTCATCATATTAATATATTTAACTTAACTTTAGGTTCGGTAAGATTATTATCAATGTGCGAATAGGTGTCCAAGATGGTATACGAGGAGTTTAGCCCAAGCAAGCTATATCTCCTCTCTTTTTTAATGAACAAGCAAATTAATGTTAATTACTAACTAAATTTGTATATATTTCTGTCAGGGTAAATTATGACTGAAAAAAATAGTAAAAGTGCTGTTGGTGTATTTACTAGTAGTAAAAAAGCTGAGCAAGCACTCAATGAATTGAAAGCTTCTGGCTTTCCAATGGAAAAAGTATCTATCCTTGCTAAAGATATAGACCAAAGTGAACAGCTTGGTAGCGTTCAAACGAGCGATCGCATTGGTAATCAAAATGTAGATACAACGGGAGCAGTTGGAGACGCTCTTACTAGCGCCACTTGGGGCGGCGTATTAGTTGGTCTTAGTAGTTTGGCACTTCCTGGTATCGGTGCAGTCCTAGCAGCAGGTTCCGCTGGTGTAGCATTACTCTCTAGCATTGCAGGTGTTGCTGTGAGTGCAGCAGCAACTAATAATTTGGTTCAGGCGCTAGCTGCTTTAGGAATTCCCGAGGAACGAGCCAGAGTTTATAGCGATCGCCTACAGCAAGGTGATTACTTGGTCATACTAGATGGTATAGATGATGAAATTCATCGTGCAGAAGGAGTCTTGAGCCAGCAGGGTATTCAGTATTGGGGCGTTTATGATTCTGCCCAAGTTAAAGGAAGTGGTGAAGCAAGATGAGCTAAGATTTTCACATACAGTTGAGAACACCGTAATTTGGCGTTCTCAACTGTTGTGCCATTGTAACTGCCATTGCCTGAAGCGCGTGTAATAAGTTTCAGGCGATCGCCTATATTTTAGGGCGTGCTAGGAGTAGTGGGGGATGGCGTGCTAGTAGGCTTGGTGTCACCTGTAGTATTATCCGCAAGCGATCGAGCTTGCTCTAGGTGTTCTTGAAGATTTGGCAATGTTTTAGCCGCAAAAGCTTTCAGATCTGGATCTTGTCCTTCCTCGGCTTGACGCTGGAACAAAGACACAGCCTTTTCGTGTTCCTGCACCATCTGGTTTATGTATGCGCGATCAAAATTTGTACCAGATAGCTTAGAAAGGTTCGCCACTAACTCTTTATTCTGCTCACCAATGTCTTGCGGTAGCGTGAGATTTTTTTGCTCAGCCAACTGCTGGAGTTGACTGTTCGCTTGCGTATGTTCTTGCACCATACGTTGTCCATACTGTTGGACTGCACTGGTTGCTCCTTTCTTTTGTGCTAGTTGCCCAAGCTGAATTTCTGTCAAGTTAGATTGGGCTGCTTGGGTAACAAACTCCCGATCGGAAGTGCTGACAGCATTTTGACCTGTTGGAGTTGTTGTCGGAGTCGTTGCTTGGGCAGTTGGCGTTGTAGTTGGATAAGTCTGGGTTGTATCGACTTGAGTAGCTGTTTGATTGGATTGATTAGCAGTTTGGTCTGACTGATTTGTACAGCCAGCTGCAGCGGATAAAGCAACAACTATAGCCGTAATGATTGTTGATTTAAGCATGATTTCCGATCCTCCTAAACTATTGTTAATTTCAGACCAATCTTTGATTACACCAAAGACAATCTGACTGTTAGTGCTTGATGGTTGTATTGATGAAAAGTTGAATGTTTGTTGTTTGAAACAAATACTTACTAGTTAAGTAATAGTTAAGGCAGCCAATAATCAATGTCTGCCGGCAGAGAAGTGATGTTAAAGTTGGGTGTGTATTAACCTCAAACTTTTTACCCCTTCCCTCTAACTAATGAAGGTGAAAATTGATTGTTTCCTCTTCCTTAAGGAGGAAAAGAGAAAACTTTAAGGAAGAGGCTTTAATTTTAGATTTGATTGATAATTTAAAATGCTTTAGATAGAATAAATTGAAAAAACAGATCGGCTTTTCATAATATTTTTCCAGATAAAAATTAATGTTATGTTTATTCAAGATTTATTAATTTGTTTGCAAGTCACAGCAGACCTCTTTGCACAAAAAAAGCCTTCTGATTGTTTCTTAAATCCCCCTTGTAAATGTCCCGATCCAGGAAAACAGTTACAGTGTGAAGATTGCGAACATTTAGAGGCTTGTCTGTCTCATTTTCCGCCTATTCATTCTCAGATCGCAAAATCAAATTTGACTGCATCAACTCTTGTACCAACTCCTAGCGATTAGGTAGTAAGTAGGTCAACTTAATTAAACATAAAACCTGTAGCCAGTAGGGTGCGTTAGCGTTAGCGTAACGCACCCTACATTTTACGTTTTTTAAGGTTGAGGTAGTACAAGAAAGCAGAAGTATGTAGATGTCAACAGAGCAGCCTTCCGGAGGGTAGGGTTCAGAAATTTGGAGGATTTCCCCCGTTGTAGCAACTGCCGTTGCAGAAAGAAATCCTCATCAATAAATTGAGGGGATTCGATCAGGTGCGATCGCAGGAATTGCAACTCACGCTTAGCTTGCGACGTGGTGGCGCGAACAAAGAAAAATTTCCCTGTCTCCCTATCCTTTATTCCCAACGCAGCGGAAAACGATTGCCTGTTTGCTCAATAAATTTATTCAGCTGCTCTAGCGTCAGCGAACCGGGAACTGGATAACGCGCTGGAATCACCCGTTGTAGGTCGGTGTAGTAGCGAATTAACGTTGCAAAATTCCTAGGGAAATCATCCTCTACCATACCGATGAACTCACCACGCTTGCGCGCTCTCCTTAAGACTTCGCGCCAGCGTTCGATGGAAGGTAAACCAACCGCATCCACCCCATGCGAGAAAAGTATCATGTAAATTTCGTCGTATGGCTCAGTATTTTCCAGGTAATGCTCAATCCAATCTAGCGATGGTTCCATATTAAACTTCATCCAGAATGGCACTGAGCCAGTACGCAAAGCCCACATTGGTTCGAGCATGAGAAACGATTCCACTAGCAAGCGGTTGGCAATTATCCCGCGCTGTTTGTACCACCAGCGATAAAGTTCAGCGACAAAGGGGCTGAGATGTTCCGGTTCTTGAAAGATGATGCGCCGGATGTGATAGCCGCGCTCCCAGGCAAAGCGTTCAATGTCGTCCTGTAGGGTAGATTCAAACCCCCATTCCGCCTCAGGTCGTTCGCCATCTGGTGTCGGTGGTTCCCACTGTCGCTTGGGTACGTTGTAACGCTCTAAGTACTCTGCCACACGCTCGCTACCTTGGAGGAATTCCTGTGGTGTTGCACCACCCAGCGCCCCAAACTGGAAAATGTGGCGATCGCTAACTTGAGTTGTAGGCCAGGTGCGCTGACACTCGACAAGAAAAATTGTACCGCCTCTTGGTAAGCAGCTTTCCAAGAAATGCTTGTAGGTTTCACCAAGACGCAGGCGCTTAACACGAAAATAGTTCATACCCCGCAAAGTCAAGCGGTCTTGGTTGGGGTCGTACATGTGATGCAGTTGCAGCTCGGGGTTAGCATCTAGCAGAGGCTTTGCTTTTTCCCTACCCCATTCCATTGCTTTCTTGGGTTCGTCTGGATTAATCTCTGGATACAGTACAGGGATCATAAATGTTTGTGGCAGCCAAGGCATATCCAGGGCGGCACACAGGTGAACGAGCGCACCACTAGCGGAACCAATTGCAACTGCTGGATATTGGCGCTGAGGATACTCGCTTACTATCCATTGGGAGGCTACCTCAGCACTCACATTTCCCAATTGCTCAGCGGGAATTGCCTCGCCTGCGCTACCAAGCGTGTAGACCAATTCTTTGACTTGTCGGGGCAGCTTGTTAATTAAGTCTGCAATCGGTTCTAGGGCGGGTGGCTGCATCCCCATCCCTGGAAAATCTTGCCCTCGCAGGTAAGCAGCAGTAGCGCGTAGCATTGCTGAGCCAGAGTCGAAGCCAGCTATATAAGGTGGAGATAATCTGAATTTTGCGGTCAAAGAAGCCAGAATTCCGTTATAAAAAGGTGTTTTCATTTAAACTTTCCTTTTCCTGCAAATGTGATTGTGTGGCGTCGATGAACGCTCTAGTCACGCGAGACAGTTCCAAGGGGGCGCTGTAGTTCAGAGTGTGCGCTCCACCTGGAATCACGGCGAGTCGAGCATCTGGCAAAAGATTTACAACCTCTTCTGCCCATTGCTGCGACACAACAGGGTCTTCTTTACCGCGCACTACTAGCGTGGGTACGCGCAGGTAAGGAAGTTTTGCTTCGATGCAGTCTGATAGAGACATCTGGATAGTGCGGACGATACGTGGTAAACCAGCCAACCAGTAATCGTATGCCTGAAGTGGAGCCTGCGAGGCATCTTCAAGGGGAGCATCGAGCAAGAAACGCCACAATTGCTGGGGTAAGTTGCGTGCGTGTCGGTCAATCGTCGGGCCTTGCAGCACTGCTCGTTCAATGCGATCGCCATAGCGCATAGCAAACTCCGCTATAATCTGACAGCCAAAAGAATTGCCGAGCATAGTTGCCCGCTCAATTCCGACTGTATCCATCCATCGACACAAGGTAGCTGCCAACTCTGGTAACTCTAGTACCTGTTTTGGCTTCTCACTTTCACCGTAACCAGGAAAGTCTGGTGCATATACTCGGTAATATGGTGCAAGCAACTCAGCAGTCGGAATCATGTAACGACTGGAAACCACTACTCCATGCACTAGAATCACCACGGGAGCATCTTTTGGCACCGACTCGACCGATACCCGTGCGTGCATCCTCAAGCCATCAACAATTGTGTACTGGCTCTGCAATCTTCCCTTGCGTAGGCTCATTTTGTTTTTCTCTTCTGTACTAGGAAATTGGTATGCCGAGTACCTTTGCAGCCCGTCTTGCCATGTCCCAAATATCTTGGGTGGTGATTCCGCCTGTACCCAACCAATTGCCACTGATGCCCGTGTAATCCTGCATTGGCTCAAATAGATTGCCATCGGTTGGCGCTGCGGGTTTGTGGTCTTGGAAGTGATCTTGATCGACCTGGTTAGCCATCATCCGCTCTTCCAGGTCAGGTGCCAAAGTTTTTTCCAAAGCCAGAAGATAACCAGCTTGACCAACAATGACTTCACGCTGTGGTTTTTCTACTAGCCCAACAATTGCCTCAGCAACTTCCTTAGCAGGGTATACGGGACTGAGTGCCTTGGTTTTGCGGCCAGTGTAGTTAGCGGCGTGTTGAAAGATTGGTGTATCAATAGAGGCCGGCAACACCGTGCAGACATGAATATCAGGCGCATTGTCTAGGTACAACTCCATACGGATGGAGTCGGAGAGTCCGCGAATAGCATACTTGCTGATAGTATAGGGGCTGGTGTATGGCTGACCAGTTATTGCTACAACCGAGGAAACATTGATGAGGATACCGCTACCTTGCTCGCGGAAATAGGGTAGAGCAGCACGTGCACCATGAACGTAACCAAATAAATTTGTCTCAATTACCCGTCGGAAAGCTTCAGGGGGTGCTTCCTCAAAGCGGGCAAATAAGGAAACAGCGGCATTGTTTACCCACACATCCAGCCGACCAAATGTTTCAATTGCACGGCGTGCCAAAGCTTGCACTGCTGACTCGTTGGTGACATCAGTGGGTACTGCCAGAGCCGTTCCACCCAGGCTATTACAATCTCGGGCAACTTCCTGCAATGCGGCTTCACGCCGCGCAGCCAGCAGTAATGTTGCACCGCGTTTGGCAAACTCCAGCGCAGTAGCACGCCCAATTCCGCTTGACGCACCTGTAATCACAATTACAGAATCTTTTATCGGTCGTGGCATATTACTTCCTCCTTTATTAGGCGATCGCGATCGTTGAGAGTGAATATCCACTTTCCTTGATGAAAATGCTTATGCCACTAGTTATCTTCTTCCCTACGAATGAAAAATATTTATCTTAGCTATAATAATCTCTTTGATAATTTTAATTTATTTTGATTTTTCCGGTGATTTATCAAGGATTTTATACTAAAAAGTTAAAATGTATATTTTTGAGTTCTTTATATAGAAGAAAATTAAATAATTTTCAGCATGTCTATTGAGTCTAAAACAAGTAGGAAATTTGATTAAAAGGCTTAATTTTTAATATTTTCTGGGATATAGATATGAAGCAAGATGATTGCAATTGCAATATCGCCTCACTAGTACATATAAACTAAGCACGGCTTTGCAAAAAAATTAGCGGTTTTAAACGCAGAGATACACAGAGCTAGGCGCAGAGTTTTGCAGAGTCTTTATGTAATAATTTTGCGTGCAAAATTATTGCGATGTTTTCAGATGATCCCGCAAGAAAATTCAAAGGATTCCCTAACCAAGAAGTATACGGAGACAAGGGATGAGCCTTAAATCCAGGGAATCCTCCGAGTAAACTTAACACCCACTAAGAAGTTAACGGCTTCTGTTCTTCCTTCTCCTCTATCAAAAGAAGGAAGTAAAAGTTAAGTTTTTTGTATATGAGAATATATTTTGCTTTTCTTTCTAAAGTTAGTAGTGATTTCAGCTTGCTCTAGCTTGATAGATTAAGCTTTATTGTATTTGCGATCGCTATCTCAGTAAATATATAAATATTATTAAAGTTATAGTATTTATTAGTTTTATGCATTTTATTGTATGGTTTTTAACCAAATCTTCTCTAAGGTAGCAATTTGTCGCTGGAAAATGACGGTGCGATATTTTTTATAAGCTGTTACCCCTAGCAGCAGCAGAATAGGAAAGGAGATGATGAACAAACTTATAGGACTGTAAGTATAAGCCTTCGCTTGACTATTTGAGGTGGGATTCACAAAACGAGTTGCTGATTGAATGATGAAAGAGTGTTGCATATAGAAGACCTCCAGAAGTTTTCGGTTTCATATAAAGACTCCATCAGTAACATTTCTTTTTTCGGATACAAAAGTTATATTAAAATGCACTGCAAGCAGCTGGATTTTTCCGGGAGCGCTGGAAAGCAGTACTGGTGGGATCGTAGGCGGTGAGAACTACTTCTCCTTTCTCGTTGAATACCCATCCTCTAGCGGGGACAATCTGTTTTGTATCAGGAGACGTTTCTGCATGGGTGATAGTTGCTATTGGGGAATTGCTGTTACTGGTAGCAGCTTCTACCAAATCAACGCGAACATTGTCACTTTTAAAGCTTTGATTGGGACTGCTTGGCAAACCACCACGTCCGGTGACAATAAATGCGCTGCCAGAGCCTTTCTGACAAGGATTTTGAGCGATTTGGCTACTCGGATCTGCAACATTCTCTGGTAACTCAGTTAGTCCCTGACTGGGGTCAACATCTGGTGTGTTGATTTGCACTGTACCGCTGAACTGAGAACCTAGTTTAGAAGTGGCAGTGATATCACTTTTTGGCGTCAGTCGTTCTCGGAACTTAGTACCAAAGATAGCTTCAGCCGTAATGAACACTCTCCCCCCAAAGCTTTCTTCAGCATTGGCACTAATATCACTGTTTTCTAAGGCTACGAAGTTGCCAGTATTAATGGTGATATTGCCACCCGTTGCTGTACCTGTGGCGTTAGTTGTGATGTTGCTATTGCGACGTAAGATTAAGTCACGAGAGTTAAGGATAATATTACCTTGACCACCTGTAGTATTGGCAGTAATCGACGCCCGATTGTCCAATCGAATGTCTTTTGCAGTTGTGACTTCTATGTTACCTGCTGCACCAGTACCTAGACTATCTGTAGTTAGGGTAGCGCCATTAGAAAGAGAAAGCGATCGCCCATTGATTTTAATACCACCAGCATCTCCCTGTGCATTTTCGTTTACTTGGCTAAAAAGTCCACTGCCGAATCCTTGCTTATCCTCACCGTCAGCAGAGATATTGCCAGTTGCATTAATGATAACTCTGCCAGCATTTCCTTTTCCAAAAGTGCTGGCACTAATTATTCCACCATCGGTCAGAGAAAGATTATTTGTTTTGATTTTAATACCACCAGCATCTCCCTGTGCATTTTCGTTTACTTGGCTAAAAATTCCACTGCCGAATCCTTGCTTATCCTCACCTTCTACGGAGATATTGCCAGTCGCATTAACGATCACACTACCTGCATTTCCTTTTCCAAAAGTGCTGGCACTAATTATTCCACCATCAGTCAGAGAAAGGTCTTTGGTATTTATTTGGATACCATCAGAACTCCCTTCTGCATTTTGGGCTATTCCGCTATAAATTCCACTGCTGGATCCTTTCTTATTCTCACCGTCAGCGGAGATATTACCAGTCGCATTAACGATCACACTACCTGCATTTCCTTTTCCATCAGTACTGGCACTAATTATTCCACCATCAGTCAGAGAAAGGTCTTTGGTATTTATTTGGATACCATCAGAACTCCCTTCTGCATTTTGGGCTACTGCGCTAAAAATTCCACTGACAAATCCTTGCTTATCCTCACCGTCAGCAGAGATATTGCCAGTTGCATTAATGATAACTCTGCCAGCATTTCCTTTTCCTAAAGTGCTGGCACTAATTATTCCACCATCGGTCAGAGAAAGATTATTTGTTTTGATTTCAATACCACCAGCATCTCCCTGTGCATTTTGGTCTATTGTGCTAAAAATTCCACTGCGGAATCTGCGGAATCTTCCCTCACCTTCACCGTCAGCCGAAATATTACCAGTTGCATTAATAATCACACTGCCAGCATTTCCCTTTCCAGAAGTACTGACATTAATTTGTCCACCATTAGTTAGAGAAAGGTTTTTGGTATTTATTTGGATACCACCAGCATTACCCACAGCATCCAAGAATTGTCGAACAGTGCTGGAAATTTCACTACCGAAACCATCTACAGAGATATTACCAGTCGCATTAATTTTGACAGTCCCAGCATTTCCTTCACCACCGGTGTTGACATTAATTTCTGCACCATCAGTTAGAGAAAGATTGTTAGTGTTGATTTCGACATTACCAGCATTGCCTACACCGAAGGTATTGCTAGCAATTTCACTCGGACCATCTACAGAGATATTACCAGTCGCATTAATTTTGACAGTCCCAGCATTTCCTTCACCACGGGTGCTGGCACTAATTTCTGCACCATCAGTCAGAGAGAGATTGTTAGTGTTGATTTCGACATTACCAGCATTGCCTATACTAAAGGTCTCGCTATTAATTTGACTAACGGTACTATCTAGGGAGATATTACCAGTCGCATTAATTTTGACAATCCCAGCGTTTCCTTTTCCAAAAGTGCTGGCACTAATTTCTGCACCATCAGTCAGAGAAAGATTGTTAGTGTTGATTTCGATACCACCACTGTTGCCTTGAGATCGTCGATTTACCTCGCTAGAAATCAGGCTACCGAAACCATCTACAGAGATATTACCAGTTGCATTAATTTTGACAATCCCAGCGTTTCCTTTTCCAAAAGTGCTGGCACTAATTCCTCCGTCATCAGTTAGAGAAAGATTGTTGGTTTTGATTTCAAGACCACCAGCATTACCAATACCTGATGAACCAACACTACTCAAAATTCCACTGATAAATCCTTGTTTATCCTTACCGTCAACGGAGATATTACCAGTCGCATTAATGATGACACTGCCAGCATTCCCTTTTCCAAAAGTCCTGGCATTAATTTGTGCGCCATTAGTCAGAGAAAGGTCTTTAGTATTTATTGCGATACCACCAGCATCTCCCTGTGCATTTTCGTCTACTTGGCTAAAAATTCCACTGTTGTTTCCATCGTTATTCTCACCGTCAGCGGAAATATTGCCAGTCGCATTAATGATGATTCTGCCAGCATTTCCATTGCCAAGAGTGCTGGCATTAATTAATCCACCATTGACCAACGAAATATTATTGGTTTTGATTTCGATACCACCAGCATTTCCCACAGCATTCTCGTCTACGCCACTGTAAACTCCACTTCTGTTTCCATCGTTATTCTCACCAGAAACGGAGATATTGCCAATTGCATTAATAATGATTTTTCCAGCATTTCCGGTTTTATAGGTGGTAGCGTTAATTAGCCCACCATTGGTTAGAGAGAGGTCTTTGGTATTTATTTGAATCCCACCAGCATCACCTTTGCCCTGAGTGCTGGTATCAATTCGTGCTTTATCAGCCAGAGAAATGTCTTTGCTAGTGATTTGAATATCACCAGAATTTCCCTGTGCATTTGCGTTTACTACGCTAAATATTCCACCGTATCTTCTATAATCTGTATTTGTATTCTCGCCAGAAACAAAAATATTACCAGTGGCATTAACGGTGACTTTGCCTGCATTACCCTGTCCAGAAGTACTGGCACTAATTTGTCCACCATTGATCAAAGACAGGTTGTTAGTTGTGACATTGATATCGCCAGCAGTACCAGTCGTCCCAGAGAACAGATTATTTTGCACACGTGCATTTGATAAGGTGATATCTGAGAGCAAACTATTAGAGGGAAAGTTCAGCTTAAAGCGATTGCCAGTTATATCTAATCCAACTGTCCCTGGTGTTGCTAATCCCCCTAATTCAATGCTGCCTCCTGTTGCAGTCAATCTACCACCATCTGATAAATTAATATTGCCGCCTACCAGCGCTAAAGAATTTCCTGGTTGCACCTGAAGTCCAACTAAATTGTTGTTAGCATCCCGGGCTATCGATTGACTGGCTATGGTTCCAGGATTATTACGAAACCGCAAACCAATGGGAATATTTATAGTTAAAAGTGGTGGTGCTTGTGGGTTAGTAGCGCTAAACTCAAAATTATTGTTAAATATAAAACTGTCGGCTGTGGTTCCAAAAAATGAACCACCTAAATCCAAACTGGCATTTGCCCAAAAAAAAATCCCTTTCGGGTTGAGTAAAAACAGATTCGCGTTACCACCTAAAACACCCAGTTTACCAAGAATGTTAGAAGGATTGCCGCCTGTGACTCTGGTGAGAATATTGGTTATGTTAGCCGGATTAGAAAAATAGGCTCCTCTACCTTCACCAACATTAAATTCCTGAAAACTATGGAAAAGATTTGAGCCGCGAATTGCACCACCGTCAATGCGATCGCTTGGTATACCTTTAATTACATCTGGATTAACAATAGAACTTTCTGCACCCAAACTATTGTCAGGGCTGATTTGCGCTTTAGCAATGGTGATAAATGCAAGAGTTTCTAATATCGCTACGGGCAAGGTGAAGAGAAGGAATCTATGCCTAAGTTGTTTCATCCTCTACATCCTGTTTTAATTATGGAAAAGAACCCTGACAGTGAAAATAGAGAAATTTGCGCTTTATTGAGTATTAGAAACCAAATTGGCACGTTCTAGCGCATGTTCGTAAATTTTCTTAAAACTAGAATGAGAAATTATACTTCCCGTTATAAGCTAAAACACATTTAATCTGCATATTCTAAATTAATCTAACTCTTGTGGGGTGGGCGTCCCCGCCCGCCAAGATAATACAAATTAGATGTGGAACAGCTTATTTTTAGACATTTTCATTAGGAAAAGAGGAGGCAAGATTCAAAACCCTTCTCTCAAGCATGAAAGAGGGATTTAGGCTGCAATACGGTTCAGTGAGTCGATTCAGGTAGGTGTAAGGGTGTATGTTCATTAAAAACCCTCACCCCCTGCCCCTCTCCCAACTTGGGAGAGGGTAGATACGATTACTAATCAAACGGATTTGATATAAGAGGAACGATCGAGTGCGATCGCACCTCAAATAATTTCCTCTACACCTTACACCCCGTCAGCCCGAAACCCCATACTTAGGCTGAAGGCTATTCGATTCCATAGCTAACTACTTAATTAAAATTGAATTTGTGGTTAGTTATTGGTTGGTAGTTGTCCTAAACAACAAACAACCAAATCAATAAATACGTTTATTCACACCTATACCTTTGATGCTATACAGAAGATTTGGCCGTACAGAATTACAGATGCCTGTGTTTTCCTGTGGGGGTATGAGATACCAATATAAATGGAAGGATGTGCCGCAGTGGCAAATTCCCCGTGACAACCAGGAAAATTTAGAAGCGACAATTCGACGGGCAATAGAAGTAGGCATTAATCATATTGAAACTGCCCGTGGTTATGGTTCTTCTGAGATGCAGTTGGGGCGGATTTTGCCAAAGTTGCCGCGCGAACAGTTAATTGTTCAGACCAAAGTCAGTCCTAGGGCAGATGCAAAAGAATTTCAGCGCAATTTTGAAAAATCACTACGAAACTTGCGATTAGACTATGTTGATTTGTTGGGAATTCATGGTATTAACAATGCTGAATTATTAGATTACAGTATCCGTCCCGGTGGTTGTCTGGAAGTAGCAAGAAAACTACAAGCACAGGGGAAAGTTAGATTTATTGGCTTTTCTACACACGGATCGACAGACATTATTATCCAAGCAATTCATACCAACCAATTCGACTACGTTAATCTGCATTGGTATTATATTAATCAGTGGAATTGGCCTGCAATTGAAGCTGCTACCCGTCACGATATGGGTGTGTTTATCATTAGCCCATCTGATAAAGGAGGTAAGTTATACGATCCTCCGCAAAAGTTAGTCAAACTTTGTGCTCCTTTAAGTCCAATGGTGTTTAATGATTTATTTTGTCTCAGCCATTCCCAAGTGCATACTCTCAGTCTAGGTGCAGCAAGACCACAAGATTTTGATGAACACCTAAAAACTTTAGAATTGTTGGATAACGCCTCGGAAATTCTGCTACCAATTTTGTCACGTTTAGAGCAAGAGGCCATAGCAATTTTGGGAGAAGACTGGGTAAAAACTTGGCATGTCAACTTACCTACCTACGACCAAACTCCTAGCCAGGTTAATATTCCAGTGATTTTGTGGCTAAGGAATTTAGCGATCGCCTATGATATGCTTGACTACGCCAAAACGCGCTACAACCTGCTTGGAAATGGTAGTCATTGGTTCCCTGGTAATAAAGCAGACCAAATGGATAAACTAGACTTGCAACAATGTCTAAACCGTAGTCCCCACGCTGACAAAATTCCCCACTTTCTTGCACAAGCACATCAAATGTTGAGTGGTGAAGCAGTCCAGCGTTTGTCACAAAGTTAATTGTTTGTCATTTGTCATTGGTCATTGGTCATTGTTCATGTATATTAGATTTCCTCCTAGTTCCCCTTTTTAAGGGTCTACGACTCTTTATTGGCTGTCTCTAGCCAGTGGCCAAGATATGTATACACCTTAGCCTTAGCAAGGAGATGAGATGGGGGTGAGGTGTACTCTATCCAAATCTGCGTATGTTGGAGTGTTAACTTTCTTGGGGAACATAGCAGAATTTAGTATCTATAGAACTTGAAGTTTCAGTAAGCTATTTAATCTCTTTTCAGATAAATGTGGTAATTTTACTGCATATATCTAAACCATAATCCGAAATCCAGGAATTTGACTTTGTAGTTTAGTCTATTCTCACAAAAGCGCGATTTACCCTTTTTTATTAAGTTGCATTTATGAATCTAGAGATATCTAGTCAAGTCTTGAGATGGGGTGTGAGAGTTTTTGGCGTGGGTATACTGAGTGCATTTGTTACAATAACGAACCTCACTCAACCAAGCTATGCTGGAGATGCTACCTTCCGCTGCGATACGAGCAAATACAAAGGCAAAACTATACCCACAACCTTTGTTTTCACCCAAGACGGGAAGAAACTGCCGCTCATTCATTGGGTTTCTGACTATTTTCCGGGGTTGACACCTCAGCAGCGCTGTCAGCAGGTAACTTACAGATTTCAAAGAAGCTATGACCAAGGTACGCTGAGATATATCAGGACAGGTATTCTCAACGGACAACCAGTCTTATGTGCCACCGATCAAAAAAACGCTGCTTGCACAGATAAAAATTTGTTATTCACTCTCAAGCGTGGTAGCGATCCCGATGCTACTGCACGCCAATTATTCGATCACCGTGCTTTAGCAGCTGGAAACGCCACAAATCAAAGTGGTGGCGACACGAGCAACAATCCTGTAAATATCGATATCGAAGCTTACCTATACTTTGGATCGTCTCAGCCAAGAATCCTGAAATGAATTGGCGTAAATTAATACTGGTTGCCTGTGTTGGCGGGTTATGCTTCACGCTGTCAACATGGGCAAATGTCAGTAGTAGCAAGCTTACTAAACCCCAACAACCCACAACTCAACTATCTGTAAAACAACTGCAACAGCAAGCGCAAGCTATCACTGTGAAGGTGATGTCGTCGCAAGATGTCTTAGGCTCAGGAATTCTGTTACGAAGGCAAGGCAAAGTTTATACGGTTATAACCAATGCTCATGTGTTACGAGCAGGTGACTCCCCCTATCGCATTCAAACCCCTGATGGTCAGATTTGGGCAGCTAATGTGCCCAAGACTAATAAGTTTGGAACAAATGATTTGGCTTTATTGCAGTTTCGCAGCACTGGCACAGTTTATACAGTCGCATCCTTTGGTTCTTCTCCAGCAGTGGGGGATGAGGTGTTTGCTGCTGGGTTTCCCATTGCAGAAGAAGGAACCGGGGAAAAAGGCTTTGTGTTGACTACTGGTAAGGTGTCGTTGGTGTTGCCCAAAGCTTTGGAGGGAGGATATCAGATTGGCTACACCAATGATATCGAAAAGGGCATGAGTGGGGGAGCATTGCTAAATAGTCAGGGTGAAGTTGTAGGTGTAAATGGGATGCACGCCTTTCCATTGTGGGATGCTCCTTCTGTGTTTGCGGATGGTTCGGAAGCTGATTCAGATTTGCACCAAAAAATTATTCGCCTTAGTTGGGCTGTACCGATAGAAACAGTAGGGAACCCCACCCCCAACCCCTCCCCGCAAGCAGGGAGGGGAGTTAGACTCTCTCCTCTCCTTAGTAAGCACAAGGAGTTAGACTCCCCCCTCTCCTTAATAAGGAGAGGGGGGTTGGGGGGGGGGTGAGGTTTTCTCTCGTTCCCGCGCTCCGCGTGGGAATGCGTAGTTGGAGGCTCTGCCTCCCGAAGTTTACCAGAAGCTCTACCTCTGTGTCTGCATTCCTTGATTGAGCCAGGTAAAAAGCAACTGATGATCGCAATAAACCGAGTGGAAATTAAATAATGAAATTTTATTATCAACTCGCACCAGCACTAATTGGAGTCACAATCGCCCTTGTGCAAACGCAAGTGGCTGTAGCACTATCGCCAACTGAGGTGAATAATATTGCTAAACAAGTCACAGTGCTGATTCAAAGTAAAAAGCCAAAGTACGGTTCCGGGGTAATTATCAAGAAACAGGGTAATACTTACACCGTCCTTACGGCTGCTCACGTGGTAGAAGTCAAAGATAATTATGAGATTATTACCCCTAATGGTAAACGTTATGCAGTTAGCTACAGCAGTGTGAAACAATTGCCAGGAGTAGACTTAGCGGTAGTGCAGTTTACCAGCAGTCAAAATTACACTGTGGCGAAGATCGGCAACTCTGACGCTAGCACAGAAGGGACAACTGCTTATGTGGCTGGTTTTCCTGCACCGACGTTTGCAATTAATCAGTCAATTTACATTTTCAGCGATGGGAAGATTACTGCTAATGCCTCAAAACCATTGCGCGATGGTTATAGGTTAGTTTACAGCAATAATACGTTAGAGGGGATGAGTGGTGGTGCAGTCTTGAATGAAAAGGGTGAACTAATAGGAATTCACGGTAGAGCAGACTTAGATACGAAAGAAAATAAAACAGGATTTAATTTAGGCATTCCCATCAATACCTTTTTAGGACTGTCAGCAAAAGCTGCGGTAGATGCGGGAGTCTCTGCTCCTAACACTCAAGTAGCGACAGCACCCAAAGCAGATGACTTTTACATTCAGGCTGGGGATAAGTATAAAAAGGGAGACTATGAAGGAGCAATTGAAGATTACAACCAAGCGCTACAAGTTAATCCCAAATATGCTACTGCTTACTTTCAACGGGGTCTTGCCTTACTACGTATTCAAGATGAGACCAATGCAGTCAAAAATTTCCAGAAAGCCGCAGACCTTTATTTTGAAGAAGGCAAGAAAGCTGATGGTTACATAAGTCAGGGACTTGTTCGTGCAACCTTAAAAGATTATCAGGGAGCGATCGCTGCTTATAATCAAAGCATTAAACTCAATCCCACAGCCGAAGCCTACTACCACCGGGCTGAAATCCGCATGATATTGGGAGACGGTGATGGATCTCTTGCGGATCAAGTTGAAGCAATTGCCAGCCTTGGCAAATATAGCCAAGGCTGGACTGGAATGATCAGGAAGGCTGCTGAGGGGTTCTCTAAACTCCAGTAACCTACAACAACCGGGGTAATGCCCGCTACTATTTGGGAGACAAGCAAGGGGCAATTGCTGATTTGCAGAAAGCTGCTGAATTGTTTCGACAACAAGGAAACACACAGTTGTACCAAGAAGCGCTGGAGTTAATTAGAAAATATCAGCAGTAGACAGGTAGGGAGATAGGGAGGTGGTGCGATTATCTCTTGCAAAAGATATAGGTTCAAGCTTGAAACGAGAAATGCCGACTTCAGAACCTCAAACTCCAAGCTTAAAACGAGAAATTCCGAGTTTGGAACCTGAAACTTCAGATTTGAAATGAGAAATTCCAGCTTCAGAACCTCAAACTCCGAGGTTGAAACAAGAAATTTCAGCTTCAGAACCTCAAACTCCGAGGTTGAAACAAGAAATTTCAGCTTCAGAACCTCAAACTTCAGATTTGAAATGAGAA